>CBDUZY010000244.1:0-5102 GCA_965371825.1 uncultured bacterium | reverse complement strand
GCGAAACGTGCGCGTCACCGAGATCCTCGCCCCCGAGAACGCGTTTCAGCAAGACCCGTTCGGCATCACCGTCGGTCTCACCTCGGAGGGCATCGACGGTGAAACGGTTCGCCTGAGCTTACTCGAGAAAAGCGCAACCGATGGCGGCGCGGGCCGCGTCGTCGGGACTCGCAACCTGACTGTCGCGCCCGGCGGCGGGATCGAGACGGTCACGTTCCAGCGCCGGCAGGACCGCGTCGGCCGCTACGTCTACACGGCACAGGTCGCCCCACAAGACGGCGAAACGGTTCTCGAGGATAACAGCAGGCGCACCACCGTGCGGGTCATAGACTCGCGCACTCGCGTGCTACTTGTGGCCGGCGGACCGAGCTGGGACTATCGCTACGTCACCGCACTCCTCGAACGCGACGACACGATTGACGTGAGTTGCTGGCTCCAATCCGCCGATCTCAGCGCCGTGCGGGACGGCGACATCATCATCGATCACCTCCCCAGCCTGGCCGAGGAGCTTTTCGAATACGACGTCGTCATCCTCATGGACCCGGACAAGAGCGAGTTCAATCGAGCATGGTGTGAGCTCGCTGACACGCTTGTGTCTGAGCACGGCGGCGGACTGCTCTTCGCAGCCGCCCGTCCCCGTACGGCCGCCTTCCTGCGCGAGCCGTCTCTTAAGCCCCTGCACGACTTGTTGCCCGTCACCCTGGACCCCGAGGCGGATCTCGTCCTCAATCAGGTAGGCCACTACCAGCTTTCCAGTTCGCCGATCGAGATTCCAAAAGCGGCGTTCGCCCACCCGGTGCTACGTCTTGCGGACGACCCCGTATCGACCAGGCTCGCTTGGCGCGGCATCGGCGAGGTTCTCTGGCACTATCCCGTCCTCCGCGAGAAACCCGTCGCCACGGTGCTCATGCGTCACGGCAATCCGCGCATGAGGAACTCCTACGGCGGTCACGTACTCGCCGCCGTACAATACGTAGGTGCGGGTCGAACCGGCTTTCTCGCCTTCGACTCATCCTGGCGGTGGCGACGAAGCGGCGTGGAGCAATACGATCGGTTCTGGGTGCAACTCGTCCGTTACCTCTCCGAGGGCAAGCTGGTCGGTGGCAGCAAACGGCTGTCGCTCTTGCTGGAAAACGAGCACCCGTCGCTGGGAGAGGCGGTCACCGTTTCCGCCCGGCTGCTAGACTCACGCTATGAGCCGCTGCGTCGCAGCGAGGTGACCGCCCGGTATGCGATTGACGGGGAGACGGGCGAGTTGGCGTTGTCAGCGAGAGGCGACCGTCCGGGGTGGTTCGAGGGTCGCTTCGTGCCCGACCGCACCGGCAGCTACCGCATCAGCATCAGTCTCCCGAGCGAGGCCGGCGACGAACCGATCGAGGCCGAGCAAGAGCTTATGGTCTCCCGACCGAACCTCGAGATTCTCAGACCTCAGATGAACAAGGCCGACCTGGTCATGCTCGCCCGCCAATCCGCGGGCGGAAGATACTGGGAGCTGGACCAGGCGGCGGACTTGCCAAAGGCGATCCCCGATCTTCACGAGGAGGTACCTGTTCGATCCCGGCCGACTACACTGTGGGACAACTGGAAGACCCTGACCCTGCTGATCCTGCTGATGGCGATCGAATGGGCGGTGCGTAAATGGAACCGCTTGCTATGAAACCCTACGCCGAGCATACCGCCCATCCGTCTCGCGGCGTCGGGGCGGTCCTGGACGCATCCGTGACTTCCCGGTTGCGTATGGTCGCGACACGCCTGCGCGGCTACCTGCTGATAGAGGGTGTCGCCTGGGTCCTCGGGTTTCTGCTCGTCTCGAGCTTTGTTCAGTTCCTGATCGACTACTCGTCGCGCGGCTTGCGCTGGAGCATGCGCGCCGCCCTACTGGCGGCCATAATTGTCGGCGCCCTGCGACTACTCTGGCGCCGGGTGATCTCACCGCTTCACGTGCCGGTCGACCCGGCCGACATCGCCAACCTTCTTGAGCGACGGTTCCCCGAGCTCTCATCCGTTCTGGTCTCGGCGGTCCGCTTCGCATCCGGTGAGGTCGGCTCGGCAGCGACGAACTCGCCGACTCTAATCGCTTCGGTCGTCGGGCAAGCGGGACAGCGGACCCAACGATTGGACTTCAACACCGTGCTGAACTCTCGCAGGGCTCGGCGTGCGGCCCTGACTCTGGTAGCCATCGCGGTCCTCACGGTGCTCCCGGTCACGATGGCGCCCACGATGCTGCGCCTATGGTTTGCCAGGAACGTCCTTCTTCAAGAGGTCCCCTGGCCGCAGGAGACTCACCTGGTCGTGGAGCTGCAAAACGGCGAGCTGATCGGGGCGAGAGGCGATGATGTCGTTGTCGCGGCCTATGCGGAGGGTGTCCAGCCACGCGAAGTCGAGATCTTCTTTGAGACCGAGTCGGGGCGGCGAGGTCGAGAGACCATGGTGACCGTCGGGAATGCCGATTCCTACCGCTATCGATATACGATCAAGAACGCCCGCGAGGACTTCCGCTTCCACCTCGAGGGTGGCGACGACGTGACGGAGACCTTTCAGGCACGCTTGTTGGAACGCCCCAAAGTGGAGCGTGCCGCGTTACGTATCGTTCCGCCGGTATACTCGAGGCTCGAGCCGTTCACCGCGGCACAAGGACAGCGATCCGCGCAGTTGCTCCCCGGCAGCGTCGTCACCTTCACAATCGAAACCAACAAGCCGATTACCCGCGCGACGTTGATGGCCGGATCGCAGGCGGCCGGAGAGGCTATACCAAGCGGCGACCGATTCGTCGCCACCGCCCAGCCGGCGCAGACACAGACCTACCGTTTTGCATTGCTCGACGAACACGGTCTCGAAAACCGACAGCCGGTTCGCTTCGCCCTGCGTGTAATCAAGGACGAGCCTCCCAGAGTCCGAATCAGGGTGCCCGGCGTCGGCGAGATGATCACTCCCCAGGCAATCCTGCCGATAGAGCTGGAGTGCGCCGACACCTACGGCCTGGCGAGTGCGGAGCTGGTCTTCCGAGTGACACGTGATGACACACGCGAAGGGCTCGTTCCCCTGCCCGACTTCGAGCCGCATATGACTACGTTTGCGACCAGCGTTCAATGGCCGGTTGCCACCGAGGGCGCCGCCGCCGGTGAGCGCCTCGCCCTCTTCGCCCGCGGTGCGGACTTCGACGACGTGTCCGGACCGAACCTCGCTAAGTCGCCCGAGACCGTGTTCCGCGTCGTCACCCCGGATGAACTCTTAGCGGAGCTGACCCGCCGCGAACAGGAGTTCCGCATGGACTTCGAGCGGCTGGTCGACGCCCAGGAGCAGCTTCGGGGTGGGCTCCTGACTCTGTTGGGCCCCACCGCTCCGCCCGCAGATTCGGAGGAATTCGCAACGACCATAACCTCACTCGAGCGCCGACAACGTAGCATCGCCGGCTCGGTCAACGTGGTCCGCCAGCAAGTCGAGCAGGTGCTGGGCGAACTCCGCATCAATCGGCTGGCGACTCAGGACGCCGAACAAAGGCTGGGCGGGCGAATCGCCGAACCGCTGGCGGAACTGGTTAGAAGGGACCTGGTGATCGCAGCCGAGACCATAAACCGCTGGGCACAAAACACAGCAACCGACACTGCGGACCTCGTCGATCCGCAACAGATCTCCCTCTTGTCACAAATGCGTGAGATTCTTGCCAGTATGATACAATGGGAAGGGTATCAGGAGGCGGTGAACATGCTTCGCGACATCCTCCGCCTGCAAAACGAACTGCGAACGGAGACGTCGGAGGCCGCGGAAAAGCAAGCAGGAGAGGTCTTCGAGGACTGAACACAGTGCGGGGTGCAGCCCACCCCCGAGCCGCGGGCGGAATGGAATCCCGACTTGTCGGGAGCCCGCGCGAGAATCGTGACAGGGGCACCTGACCCGAAGGTCGAATCGGAGCGACGACGATGACGCAAGCTCAGGCTACACGACGGCGACTGGGGCGATTTCGTCTTTGCGCGATGCTCACTCTCTTCATCCCGATAACCGGCGTTTCGGGACAAGAGGGCGGGGATGCGCCGCAGCCCGACGTCAATCCGCTCGCAGCCAAGGAGCAGATGATCCGCGATCGCTTCGAGCGCTTTCAGGACCGCGTCTACCGACTTAGCGAGCAACTCTCCGAGTCGGAGCCGGACAATGCGGCCAGGCTGGCCCGGGTTCTCGAACGTGCCGGAAAACTCGGGCTCGCGGACAAGCTCGAGGAAGTCATCCGGCTGATGAACGACTCGTCCTCGCTCGACCAGGCCGTCGACGCTCAGGGAAAGTGGATCGATGACGCGGATCGTCTGCTGAGCATCCTCCTCGAACGCGACAGCGACAACGAGCAGCGGCGCAACGAGATCGAGCGACTGCGCGAGTACCGCGAGAGGGTCGAACAACTCCTGGAGCAGGAACGCTCGTTACGCGACGCCGCGGCAAAGGCGGCCGCCGCCGCCCGCATGAAACAGCAGATCGACCAGGCCATCCAGCGAATCGATGCCCTGCTCGAACGGCAGGAACGGCTCAGTGCCCAAACGCAGCGACAGGCCACCGCGGATGACGCTCCATCACCGGAAGAGTTGGAGAAAAGCCAACGTGACCTCGCCCGCGATACGGATCAACTCGCCGAGGATCTCCAAGAGCTTGGCGAAACGCCGGCCGACCAGTCTGCGGACTCCGAGGCGATGGAATCCGCGAAGACGGAATCCAAAGCCGCCGCCGAGTCGACAAAGGAGGGTGCGAAGGCGATGTCCGAGGCCGGCGATCGGCTGAAACAGGATGACAAGCCTTCCGCGTCGGAGCAACAGGACAAGGCGGAGCAGGATCTTCGTGAGGCGAAGGAGCGGCTCGAGGCTGCCAAGAAGGAACTCGAATCCGAGCAGTCCTCCGAAAAGCTCGGCGGCGAGCAGCGCTCAGTTGCCAAGCAGACTCGCAGCCTCGCAGACCAAATGCGCCAGGATAGTTCCTCCGGCGGGAAGCAGGGCAAACCCGGAGGCAAGCAGGGTCAAAAGTCGCCCGGTCAACAAAATCTCGATCGCGCCGAAAAGCACATGGGCGATGCGGCCGAGTCGCTCGAAGAGGACTCACCCGACGAGGCCACTCCCGAGCAG
>CBDUZY010000243.1:0-5106 GCA_965371825.1 uncultured bacterium | reverse complement strand
TAGGTCCAGTGGGTAGGTCGGGCTGTGCCCGACGTCGAGTATCGGGTGACGTGCCGTCGGGCAGAGCCCGACCTACGACTGCGGCGCGCCGTACTCGTCGGTCCGCATTGCGGCTGAGAGGACTCGAACCTCCACGGCCTTTCGGTCACCAGATCCTAAGTCTAGCGCGTCTGCCAGTTCAGCCACAGCAGTCTAGGGCGGGGAGCACCCGCCGATTCCAGGGGCGCCGGTTGCGGTGGGCGGTAGTGGGACGGCTCGTCGCCGGAAATCACGCCGCTGACGCACGACGTACGTGGGGCCGCGCGTTTCGGTAATCAGTAATGGGCCGAGGTCGCGAATGCTGCGGCACTTGGGCAGTCACGTCCTGTTGGTTTGTATGACGGATACCATCCTGTCCAGCGGCTTCAGGCGGCTCAATCGTCGGCATGGTGTCTGCGATGGTCGCGTGCGGGGCGCGGGGCGTGGAGTTCGTCGTCTTCGACGTGCAGGCGCGATGCGTCGTAGCTTAACCGGTACCGAGTCGGATCGTCGCCGAGCCCATGATACAAGTACGTTGTTTCGTTCCTGCGGCAGTCGGCGGTGTAGAATCCGCAGAGCAGCTCCGTATCAGGGCCGGGGCGGTTCAGCGTGACACAGGCCACGACGGCGTACTTCGTGGGCGTTGCGGGCTCGTGGTCCTGAATGTCACGGAGCGCGTAGCGGGTCTGAAGCCTGACGTTGACAATGGCTGCGAACAGTGCCCGGTGGTTCGGCTCGACGCGGGCGGCGTCGCAGAGCACGGCGACGGTGTCTATACCCTCGGCGCAGAACAGCCGCCGCAGGTCGTGCGTGAAGGGTTGGGTCCCGCCGCCCATCAGCGTGTGAAGCGCGCCGCAGGCAACGGAATCCGTGTGGTAGCGGTCCATCGGTCCGAACACGGGGTCATCGCCCTCGACGGAGACCGAGACGTGTGAATTGATCTTTACCACGATGGTCTTCCAGGCGTCGCGCGTCTCGGGGAGCGCGTAGTGGTGCTCGGCGATGCGAACCGCTCCCCACTCGTAGCGCCCTCCGAGATTCATCGAGCGGAACGGGGCTCGCTCCCGGTACTTCAGCTCGGGGAACAGGGGCTCCACGAAATGCTGCTGGAATCCCTCCTCGCACTCGAGTTCCGACTCATCTGAGCAGGTGACGTGCATCCCGCCGACTACCGGAGGGCTCTCATCCTCCACGTCGGATTTGAGTGCAAGATTGATCTCGTCGATGCCGTGTTCGGCGCCGAGTAATGTCGTTAAGTGTTTCATGGCGACATCCATTGTAGCCCGACCTCAACTCGAACGCACGGCGCAGCCTCGCGCCGGCTGAGCGTATGCGAACGGGGCGTCCGCGGGTTCATCCTTTGATCAGGGAGGCTCGCTTCGGGCAAGGTCCTCACCAGCGCCGACCGAGTTCGGGACGGCGGCGTGATCCGCTCGATCGGCCAGGAGCCTCATCGTGTCGCGGACTGCTACCTCGGCCTCGTAAGACGCCTCGCTCTCCGTGTAGAACAGCGGTGTTGCGTCGATACCTTCGCGGAGGTTGTTGCGCAGGACCTCGCCCGCGACGCCCGGCGGCGTGTGTCCCTGCATCAGCCCGAGTACCGCGGTAGCGAAAAGCACAGAGCCCGCCGTGAACTTCGCCCACGGTGCCAATCCCCGTCGGCAACCCCCGTCATCTTCGGTCTCTTTCATTGACACTCGGGTCATCTATAAAGGAATCGCATCGAACAGCCATCCTCCGAACGCCAGGTACGCCGCGAGGAGGGTGAGGATCAGGTTGAAGCTCTGCCCGATGATGTAGAGGATGATCGGCTTGCCGCCGGCCATCTGGCTGGCGAGCCGTCGGAAGTTACTCTCCAACCCGATCGCCACGAACGCCAGGCAGAATAACCACCCGCGGCACGTCTTTGTGATCGCACCGATTATGTTCTTGTCCACGGCGCTGAGGCCTTCCTGACCGCCGCCAAGGGCCGGGATCAGAACAAACGAGAAGACCAGCGATGCCGCGACGAAGCCGACGATGAACTTGGGGAATCGATACCAAACCTGGATTGCGCTGGGACGTGGGGCGCCCGGATCACGCTCCACCTTCGTCACCCAGGCAATCGCGACACAGAACGCCACTACACCGATCAACACATTCTGGATCATCTTGACGACGGCGGCGACGATCTCCGCGTTGTCGCCGAGAAGTGCGCCCGCGGCGACGACGGCGCCGGTCGAGTCGATCGTGCCGCCCATCCATGCCCCGCCGATCTGTTCGCCCATTCCGACGGCTTTGATCACGGGCGGCATGAAGATCATCATCAAAACCGTGAAGATCAGCGTCATGCCGACCGCCAGGGTCAGCTCGTCTTTCTTGGCCTTGACGGCCGCCGCGACGGCGATCGCAGCCGACACTCCGCAGACACTCGTCGCCGCCGCAACGATCACGACCAGGGTCTTGTTCGTCATCTTGAGCACCCGTGTGCCGAAGAAGTACATGAAGACGAGAACGCACGGGGTCACGAGCCACGCCACGAGCAGACCGCGGCTGCCGAGTACGACGATCTTGCTGAACAGGACCTCGGCCCCCAAGAGCACGAGCCCGGTCTTGATGAACAGCTCGGTCTTGGACCCGGCTAGCAACCAGGCCGGCGTTCCGATCGTGTTACTGATTAACAATCCGAGGAGGAGCGCCCAGAGGGCGTACGGCAGGCCGTAAGCGGAGATCGCGCCCTGGCTGGCGATGAAGTAGGCCAGCGTAGCGAGAAGGAAAACTACAACGTACCCACTTGCGAACGCCAGAGGCTTCTCGCCCATCAGCCGCACCGCAAGCATGAACGCCACGCCCATGGCGATCAGTAGGATGCCCAGGGCCGCGAAGTTGTGTCTGGCGGTCCGGGCCTTTGCGTACAGCTCGCCGATCGCCTCGCGGTGGGCCTGCGTGGTTGCGAGGGTCAGTACGGCGTCCCGGTCCGCTTCGCTCATGGGGTATCGGGACTTGAAGCCCAGCGTCTCCGACACCTTCCGCTTGCCCGCCTGGTATCCCACCTTTCGCGTATAGCGGAGGCGCTCGGCCGTGTCGGCGGGAAGCGCCGCTTTGAGCGCCTCACGTGATTGGAAGGCCTCCGGCCAATCCTTCACCTTCACCGCGGTGTCGATGTAGAAAGCGTCCAGCGGACTCGTGACCCATCGCTGGATCTTCGGAGCCTTGACGCCGTACTCGAGGCCGGCCAGGACTACCGCGGATGTCAAGATCGCGAAGCCGATCCAAACCGCCCACCAATCTTCCTTCTTCCATAGCGACGAGATGCCCTCATCAGCGCTCATGTGGCGTTTTCCCTTGACATTGGAACGACGCGGCATCCCCACGCTCCGCCTAGCGAACCACAGCAAAACACGAAACGCCGAGTATAGAACATCTCGAATCAACGTCCATGCAGGATGTGGATGGCATGGGCGGCGTCCCGGCAGCCTTGCGCTTCAGGACTGAGGAGGTCGTAGCCCGGTGGGAGGCAACACCGTACCGTTATTCAGCTGCCTGTCTGGCGCGGGTGATAGCGTCGACGAGGCCGGTTGCAGTGTGGGGAGAGGCTTCGACTACGGGTTTGTGCTCCATTTCACGCAGCGCGGCCGACGTCGGGGGGTCGATGCTTGCCAGTTGGGATTTTCGCAAGTCGTCGCCAAACAAGCGGACGAGCCCCCGCGCTTCAGACGGGCGGGTCACTGCGATCCAGTCTATCTCACCCGACGCCAGCGACTTTGCGGTTTCAGGATCGGACTCCTCGATCTCGGTACTCTCGCACAGGTCGATCCGGTCGACTACCGCGCCCGCCGCCGACAACTCGTCGGTGGATATCACGTCGTCGCGCGTCGACCCGGCAAGTAGGAACCGCCGACATCCGGACATCGCCAGCAAGGCTTTCACGGGCTTGCTCTCGCCGGTTTGCTCGAGCACCAGGTCGGCCCGAAGGTTGTAACGGCTCAGCCGCTCGGCGGATTCCGTATCGACGGCCGCGAGTTTCACGCCGCCGAGCCGACGAAGGTCATGGCCCAGGTCAAGCAGCCGCCGAACCAGACGATCGACGGCGAATCGGCTCGAGAACACGATACAATCGTCCTCGTCCAGTCCGTTAAGCGTGCGATCAACGGTCGTGAAGTCTGTCGGATCGATGACTCGTGTCACCGGTTGTCTGATTATATCGGCACCAAGCTCCCTGAGCCGAACTGCAACGGTCGCCGTCGCGCCTGCGGAGCCGGGGACCAGGATGCGTGCGCCGAAGAGCGGCCGAGCGGCGAACCAGGACACTTCCGGAGCACTGTCGATTACCTGGCCTATGACGAAGAGCGCGGGTGGGCGCAGCCGGCGCTGTTCGATCACTTCGACCACCGTTGCCAGCGTGCAGCGGATGATTTCCTGCTTAGGCCAGCTACACCATCGAACGATAGCTACGGGTGTGTCGGGGGGCTTGCCGCCGTCAATCAGTGCCCTGCTCCAAAGCGCGGCCCTGGTCACGCCCATGTAGAGAATGAGCGTGCCGGGAAAGTCGGCCAGCTTCCCGTAGTCCATGCGCGGAACCGTCTTGCAGTCTCGTTCGTGACCCGCGACCAGGGCGACCGCGGACGCGCCGTCGTGATGGGTGATAGGAATCTCGCAGAACGCTGCCATGGCGACGGCAGCCGTGATGCCGGGGACGACCTCGAACGGGATCCCGGCGTCGCGCAGCGCTCGGCATTCGTCGGCGCCTCGGCCGAAGATCGACGGGTCGCCACCCTTGAGGCGTACGACAGTCTTGCCGTTTCGGGCCTCCTCGATCGAACGGGCGATGATCTCATCCGGGCTCAGGACGCGACCGGAGCTGTGGTGGCCCAGGCAGACGAGCTTGGCGGACTCGGGAGCATGTTGAAGGGCGGCGGGGTTGGCTAGGTAATCGTAGATGATCACGTCGGCACGCCCGAGACACTCGACCGCGCGCATAGTGATCAACCCGGGATCACCCGGGCCTGCACCCACCAGGTATACGGTTCCAGGATCGAGTTTCGGCATCGGACTCACATAACCAACAGATCCCATCGGCGTCAGTGCCGCTGCGGCTGCAATTAGATT
>CBDUZY010000242.1:0-5130 GCA_965371825.1 uncultured bacterium | reverse complement strand
GCCTGCTTCGCTTCCTTGATCAGACGTGAGATCTCTTCGGCGCGAGTGGCCGGTTTCGCGACGGCGCTGTCCGCTGCACCCGGCAATGTTTCGCAACCCGCCGAGGCATCCTCTCCGGGATCGGACAACATGGTAAGCTGCCCACCGGCGCTGGGGTTGGCCACGCGTGGGAGCGACCCGACCGTTCGAGCGACGCTCCGGAGCGAATCGGATGGATGGGTGTCGTTAATCGAAGGGCACTCGCCCAGAGTCTGCTCCAGGCGTGACTGAGCCTGTATCGCCTCCTGGACCCACTGGTTGAGCGTTCGCGAAGCGCGGTTCGTTTCCGAGCTTAACTGCTCGAGCCGACCGGTCGCCTCCGCGCCCGCCCCGTGCAGCTGATCCGTCTGCCGCTTGGCTTCCAGGCTTGCCTTGGAAAGCCCGGCGAAGACTCTCCGCACAGCCGCGCAAACCTGCTCCAGCTGGGCAGCCTGGGCTTGGGCGTTTCTCACTACCTCCTTCGGCGTGGATGTGGCCTCCCGTATACGCGTCTCGGCCTGGGTGGCCAGCTGTCTGAGGTTCTGTGCGATCTGTGCAGCCTGGGCCTGGGCGTTATCGAACACCTCCTTGGGAACAGCCGTCGCCTCCACGATTCGCGCTTCCGCCTCGTTAGCCCGTCGCTGCAACTCATACACTTCCCGCCCCAGCGATTCCACTTGTCCGAGAAGTTCGTTAACCAGTTGTTCGCCTGTCTCGGTGGAGGCGAGCTGATCCGCGAACTTATTGATGGCCTCTTCCGTACCGGCAGCGAGTTGCTTCTGCATCTCGACCATGCCTTGGCTCTTCTCCTCGATGCTCTGCAGTGTCGCACACTGCTTACCGGCACGCTCGGTGACGCTCTGGAGCTTACCGGACAGCTCCTTGGCCTGATCGACGGTTCGTTGTACCGACGTGCCGATCGTCTTCGCGGCCGACAGGACGCGCGAAACGGTGTTGAGTCGCTCGGCCAAACTCGACGCCTTCTCGCAGTCCTCGGCGATGCGAGCGGCGACCCTGTCAGCCTCTTCCGTGGACTTGCTCAGGTCGGCGGAGATCCTCGAAGCCGGCTCGGTTGAACCTTCGAGCCTCTCCAGAAGGCCCGTAGCCTCGGCGTTACGAACGGAGAGTTCCCTGCAATTCTCTTCCGTGTTTTCCGTTATGGCGGAAACATCGAGCAGAATCTGATCGACCTTCGTGTTGGCTGCTTCGACTTCCTCCACCACCGCCTGCCGCGACGTCTCCAGTTGTTCGATGGCTTCGTGTGCGGTCACGTTGGCCTTGGACAGTCGATCCACAATCTGACTGGCGGCCGCATGGTGCGAGCTGATCCTGCCGATCTTCTCGTCGGCGTGGGCGACCAGTCCCGTAAGAGCCTCGTGAATCTGACCGGCGGATTCCACGACCGCATCGAGTCGCTCGGCGGCTTTGCCCCCGCTCGCCCCGGCGTATGACAGCCGTTCAGTCTGCTCATGAGCTTCACGGGCGGCCTGCTCGGCGGCTAAGCTCGACGCCGTCGCCCGGTCGATCACCATGTGTCCCGTCGCGGTCGCTTCGTCCAGTCTCTCCAGCAGACCGTCGACGCTTGCACTCCGGGCCTCGAGCTTCTCGAGGTTGCCGCGGACCTCGTCCGCCCGCCCTTCCACCTGCTGCAGCACCTTCTCGCCCGAGGCGGTTACTCCGCGCAGTTCGTCCGCGATTTTTTGCCCGGCGATAGTGTCGTGCGTGAGCCCGGCCGTGATCCTCTCACACTCTTCGACCTGCTGACGAGCGGCGGAGACCTTCTCGCAGCCCATCCCCACCTCGACCAGACCGGCGGCGACCAGGTTCTGCAGAGTCTTCATCTCCTCGCACGCCGCACCGGCGTCGCGGATCATGCTCTCGCCCCGATCGAGATTGGACGCTAGAGGTCCCGTAATGGACTCCGATCTCTCGGTCAGTTCGATTACGGTAGAGTGGACACCTCCCAGTGTATCCTGCAGCTCGTTCAAACGTGCCGCCGCCTCGTCGGTCCCGGCGGTTAGATGCGTCAGTGAAGCGCGCATCTCGCTGTTTCGCCTTTCGGCGCCGTCGAGTCCCCGTCGAAGCTCCTCCGTACGCTGGCGGGCGGCCGTTGTCAGCGCCTCGATCTTCCCGCCGCTTTCCGCGATAGCACGCTCGAGTTTCTCCTGCACCGAGCACTGCGTCTCCTCGAGCCGTGCGTAAGTTCTCTCTGCACCCTGCTCCGCTTTAGTGATCGAAGCCTGCAGTGTCGCGTCGTTTTCAGAAGTTGCGCTGTCGAGTTTCTCCTGCCAGGAGCACTGCTTCTCTTCGAACTGTGCGTGAATTCTCTCTACACTCTGTTCCGCTTTAGTGATCGAAGCCTGCAGTCTCTCGCCGTTGTCGGCAATCGCGGAATCGAGCTTCTCCTGCAACGATTCGTGGTTCGCTTCGAGCTGTGTCCGAGTGCGATCGAATGCGACGGCTGATTCCTCCAGAGCCGCAGTCAACTCCCTACCGCGCTGGGCCATCGCAACGTCGAGTGTTTCCTGGCGAGAGCGTTGATCCTCCTCGAACTTCCGTCGGGTCCGGTTGACCTGCTCGACGGCGGAGTCGATCGAGGCTTGCACCCTCGCATTCGCGTCCGCAACGGCTTCGTCCAGTGCCTCCTTCTGCGAACGAACCAGGGTCTCAATCTGCTCGGAGAGCTCGCGACGAACTCGTTCAACGGTCGATTCGATTACCTGCTTCTCGAACCGCTTCGTCGATTCTGCGACCGACTCCAGCTTTCCGGTCAGGACTTGCATCCGACCTTCGGATTCGGTCGCCGAGGACGCCGCCTGTGCGGCCATGCCGTCGAGCTTTGACCGAAGCGACTCGACCGTCTCTCGTCCGGATCGTTCGCTCTCGTCGAGACACTCCTTCATCTTCACCCGAAGAGCATCGATTCGCCCGTCAGCGTTCTCGGTGACGGTCATCGCCTGGTCGACAAGTGCGCCGAATTCTGTTCGGGCGCTCTCGCTGAGCTCGACGTTCTTCATCAGAACCGTCACATGCCCTTGAACCTCGTCCGCCTTGTCGGCGATCCGTTCGGCAACCGACGTCAGACGTGACTCTACGCTCTCGGCGCGGGCCCGCACTTGCTCGATCCGCTTGACCTGCTCCCCGCTGTCGTTCATCAGCTCCGCGGTCTGACGCATCCGCGTCTCAATCGCGGCGGTACGGCGCTCGGCGTCAGCAAGGATCTCGGCGAGGCGCACTTGGGTCTGATCGAGCACCTGCGTTCCCTGTTGAATCGACGGTTGAAGACCTCCGACGATTCTCTCAGCCCGATCCAGCAGCGACGCCAGGTACTTCTCGACCGCGGTGAACTGGGCCAGCGTCGCCTCGGTTGTCGAACTCATCCGATCGGCACGGGCCAGGGCCTGTTCCAAGCGATCGTAGAGCATCTCGCCCTCGACAAGCCCGCCGCCTCCAAAGGCAGGGGAACCCAACGGCGGGTCGCCGGCTGCAGCAGCCCTGTCGCTCATCATCCCGAATGCGCCGCCGTTTCCAGGGCCGGGCGCAGGCACACCACACGCACCGCCAACACCGGCCGAAACCGTCCTTCCGGAAGCCACGCCGCAGGAGGCGGTTGCCGTCTCGCGCCCTCCGATAACGGCAGCGTGATGAGCAAGCGCTTCCGGCCAACCGCTCGCCACCTGACCTGCGTGCTCAACGCCCACGTCACGGGCGTCCATGGTTCGAACGCTGTGCGTACTCCGCCGGGTGACCTCTTCGACGAGCACATCGCTGATCTCGGTGGTTTCCGCGCCGTAGGCGGCCACCATCACTGCGTTGCAGATGTTGTTGATCAAACGTGGGATCCCGCCGGAAGCCTCGTGTATGCGGGCTACGGCTTGCAGACCGAACAGCTCCGGATCGGAGGTTCCCGCTACCCGTAGACGATGCCGGATGTACTCCTGTGTGTCCGATAGCGGAAGCGGTGACAAAGTGCGGTCACCGTAGAGCCTTTGTTTCAGCCGCGAGAGTTCCGGCTTGTCCATCAGTGACCTGAACTGCGGTTGGCCCACGAGGATGATCGTCAGGAGCTTGCCATGATCGCCCTGCAGGTCACCGAGCGTCGCCAACTCCCCCATGTTGTCGGGAGTCAGGTTTTCCGCCTGGTCCAGGATCAGAATCGGGCGCTGGTCGGCCGCTACCGCCCGCTGCAAGTGTCTGCGCAGTCGGTTCAACCGACGGGCCGGGTTAGGCGAGGATCCCAACGTTACGCCGAACCCTTTACAGCACTCGCGGATTAGGTCCAGGGCGCCGTTCGCCAGCCAAGTGATGATGACCGCGCGGTCGTTCGAGTTGAGCCGAGAAAGGAGCGTGCGAATCAGCAGGGTCTTGCCGGTCCCGGAAGCACCGAGCACAAGTCCCAACCCTTTACCGTAATGCGCCTCGTATTCCATCGCCGCCAGCGCTTCCTCACTCTCGGAAGTGGTGAAGAAGAACTGCGGGTCTGCGCGATCCTCAAAGGGTAGACACCCAAGTCCGAAGAAACTGGCGTACATCGTTTGTGTACCTCTGAGAGGCCATGGCGAATCGTCCACCGGTGGCGGGCCGACCTGCATTATCGGCCTCCTCGCAGCCGCTTAGGCGCGGCAGCCCCCGCCACACACTCTTGAGACCATCGGTCGCTGGACGTGTTTGCTAAAGTTATCGGGCAATCAGATGAACCGCACCCGACGCAACTCGGCTTGCTTCTTTCGAGTATCAATAGCAGCCCGGCTGTATGGTCTCGCCCGTCCGGCATCCTCTATCGCTCGTCGGAATCAAGGTCGCTGCATCTGCGTTGCCTGCCCGCTTCAGCCTGGCGCCGCTGGCTTGATCGTGATCGGCAGCAGGATCAACTACTTGGTGAGCAATGAGTTACGAGCCCATCGGGCTTTCGCCCCTCCCCCGCCCGCCTCGACGTGTGAACCGCATTATTACCTTGGGGTCCGACACATCGGTTGGTAAGATGGGCGGTGCTGTGGGACACTGAAGAAGAGAGGTTCGCACGGTACGGCTGTGCAATCTCGGTGGTCACCAGCGCCGAGTCGGTCCGGCTTGCGAGGATCGCGCGTCTTTGGCTGTCGCAAGGCGGCCTGC
>CBDUZY010000241.1:0-5154 GCA_965371825.1 uncultured bacterium | reverse complement strand
CGCGTGCGAATCAAACGCGTCGGGTGTGTCGGCATGTGTCATCAGACCCCACTGATCGAGACGATCGTGCCCGGGAAGTCCCCGTCTCTTTTCACCGGGGTCGGTCCCGAGGACGCGTTGTCCATAGTTCGAAACAGCTTCCCGGCGGAACGGATTGCCAAACGAATCATCAACAGAATCTCGGGATTACTCGAGCAGGTCAGGCGGAACGGACGCGACGATGTCGTTGTCCGCGAGCCGATGGAAGTCCGCGACCCGCCGATCGCAGCCTTCCTGGGCAGGCAGAAACACATCGCGACCGAGCACTTCGGTCTCCTCGATCCGACCGATCTTGACGAGTACGTCAGGCACGATGGGTTCAAGGCCCTCGAGCGCTGCGTACGCGAACTTACGCCGGAGGAGATCGTCGAGTCGGTGACCAGGAGCGGTTTGCGCGGGAGGGGCGGCGCCGGTTTTCCGACCGGTCTCAAGTGGACGAGAGTCCGCGACGCAGCTACGGAGCGCCGCGCTGACGAACACGGATCCCCATACGTCATATGCAATGGCGATGAGGGCGATCCCGGGGCGTTCATGGACCGCATGTTGATGGAGTCTTTCCCCTATCGCGTGATCGAGGGGATGGCGATCGCAGCCCTGGCGGTAGGCGCGAGCGAAGGCTACTTCTACATCCGCGCGGAGTATCCCCTGGCTGTCTCGCGCATTCGTGACGCATTGCACGCTTGCGAAGTTCGCGGGTTTCTGGGTGATAACCTATTGGGCAGCGGGAGAAGCCTGCGACTGAAGATCATGGAAGGGGCCGGGGCGTTCGTGTGTGGAGAAGAGACCGCGCTGATCGCCTCGATCGAAGGAGACCGCGGTTCGCCGAGGCTTCGTCCACCTTACCCGGCCGAGCATGGGCTGTGGGGCAGACCGACACTTGTGAACAACGTCGAGACCTACGCGACGGTGCCGTGGATCATTCGGCACGGCGCCGAAGCTTTCGCCCAGTTGGGCACTCCGACGAGCAATGGCACCAAGGTGTTCTCATTGGCCGGTAAGGTCGCGCGTGGCGGCTTGATCGAGGTGCCGATGGGCATAACGATCCGTGAGATCGTCCACGACATCGGAGGCGGAATCAAGAAGGGTCGCAGGTTCAAGGCCGTGCAGATCGGCGGTCCGTCGGGCGGATGCGTCCCCGCGGCTCTTGCGGACACGCCGGTGGACTATGAGGCACTCACCGACGTTGGGGCGATCATGGGTTCCGGCGGCTTGGTCGTGCTCGACGACTCGGACTGTATGGTGGACATTGCCCGCTACTTCCTGGCATTCACACAAACGCAGTCCTGCGGCAAGTGTACCTATTGCCGGATCGGCACTCGGCGCATGCTGGACATTCTGGACCGTCTGGTTTCCGGTGACGGGCGCTCAGGCGATCTCGACGCACTCGAGCAACTTGCAGATGCTACTGTGTCGGGCAGTGTTTGCGGGTTGGGGAAGACCGCGCCGAATCCGGTTCGCTCTACACTGCGATACTTCCGTGAAGAGTATGAGGCCCACTTGGAGGGGACATGCCCGGCCGGCAAGTGTAAGGACCTCATTACCTATCGTGTGACCAACGACTGCGTCGGGTGCACCCTCTGCGCCCAGCAGTGTCCGGTTCACGCGATTGCGTTTACCCCGTATGAGCGGCACAAGATCGATACCGATACCTGCACTTGTTGCGACACGTGCAGAACTAACTGTCCGGAGAACGCGATTGAGGTCGTGTAGTATTATCAACGAGAACGACACGAGTGAACGTGAACCTGTCCGTACGTGTCCGGAGTGAGTGTGGCAATGCCTTCCATTGTTATTGACAACCACGCGGTCGAGGTGCCGCAGGGCAGTACCATTCTCGACGCCGCTCGCAAGCTCGGCATTGACATTCCCACACTCTGCTTCGCGGAAGGTCACCGTCCGCTCACTTCGTGCATGATATGCCTGGTGAAGCTGCAAGAGGAGAATCGGTTTGTCCCCTCTTGTGCGACTGCGGCCGAGGACGGCATGAGGGTCGACAGTGAGACGGAGGAAGTCCGGCAAGTCAGGCGGACCGGGCTCGAACTGTTGCTGAGTGACCACACTGGTGACTGCAGTGCGCCGTGCCAGAACACCTGTCCTTGTCATATGGATATCCCGTTGATGCTCAGGCAGGTCGCGTCCGACAATCTGGGCGAGGCGATTGTCACAATCAAGCGCGATATCGCCCTGCCGGCTGTACTCGGTCGGGTCTGTCCGGAGATTTGCGAGCGAACCTGTCGGCGGGCCGAGGTGGACAACCCGGCCGCTATCTGCCAGGTCAAACGCCACGTGGCGGACGCCGATCTCGCCTCCGAGACGCCCTACTTGCCGCCGTGCAAACCGGCGACGGGTAAGAAGGTTGCGATTGTCGGCGCCGGACCGACCGGGCTCTCCGCCGCCTTCCATCTTCAGCGGGCCGGTCATTCATGCACGCTGTTCGACGACAAGAGCGAGCCCGGCGGGATGCTCCGCCGAGACTTCGATGAGGGTCAACTGCCGGGCGACGTGCTCAGCGGAGAGATTGAGGTCATCCGGCGATTGGGAGCCGTCTTCCAACATGGCATCAAGATCGGGAAGGACAGATCGTTAACAACTCTTGCGGCACAGTTCGACGCCGTCCTGGTAGCAGCCGGGGTGCTCGAAAGCACAGACGCCGATCGCCTGGGATTGCCAAACTCCGACGGTCGCGTACAGGTCGACTCCAAGACCTCTGAGACATCGCTATCCGGTGTGTTCGCCGCGGGTGACGTGGTCAAGCCCAGGAAGCTGGTCGTGCAGTCCGTGGCCGACGGCAAAGCGGTCGCAGAGCGCATAGATCGGTTCCTCTCGGGCTTCGCATCCGCCGCAAGCCCAAAAGCCTTCAACGTCCGAGTCGGCCGAATGGAGGGCGATGAGGTCGAACAGCTTGCCGTCGGCGCGAGCAAGGCGGACCGAGTAGCGCCGGCAGAAGGTTCGGGAGGCGGCTTGACTGTCGAGCAGGCCCGAGCCGAAGCGGGGCGCTGCCTGAACTGCGATTGCGGCTGTAAGGACTTGTGCGGGTTGCGGCGATACGCACAGATCTACGGCGCCAGCGCGAACCGCTTCCGTTCCGCGCGAAGAAAGTTCGAGCGTTTCGTGCAAATGGGCGACGGTGAAGCGAGCGTCGTCTACGAGCCGGGCAAGTGCATACTCTGCGGATTGTGCGTTCAGATCGCTACCGAGGCGAGCGAGCCGTTGGGCCTCACCTTCATCGGGCGGGGTTTTGATGTCCGCGTCGGCGTTCCCTTCGATCGCTCGATCGCCGAGGGCTTGACGGTCGCCGCCCGGCGTTGCGCGGAAGCGTGCCCGACGGGCGCTCTTGCCCTTCGCTCGATCGGATTTGCGAGCCCCTGCGGTCGCACGTGCGGCGATTCCTGTCAAACGGAGCCCTCGTGATCCGTGCCCAAGGCCTAGCGATGATCATGCGTTGACGCCCGGCCACGGCATCTCGTCCGGCGCGCGGTCCGCGTGCGTCATTCCGTGTCGTGGACCTCGATCGGTATCGGGTCTGAGGTGAACATCACGCCGATCGTGCCTTGCTCGGGGTCGACGTGCTTTATCGTGCACCGGTAGGCCACCTTTTCGCCGGAGAGGAACAGAAATACGAGTTCGGCCTCGTCCCCCACCCGTGCACCGACTGTGTCACCTGCGATCCTCGCCCCTTCTTCGGAGCAATCGACCACCAGGCCCTCGAGTACCGCACCGCTTACAAGCGTGGTCAGACAGCGCACACCGAAGGTCCGTGTGATGTCGCGAGGTGTCGATCGTTGATCGTCCATGGGCAAGTGTGCTCGTTAAACGCCTCTTCCTGTCGTGCAGCGCATCGTCTCATCGCTCGGTCATGGGCCGTCGCCGCGGTGCTGCCGCGCCGAAGCACACCTTAAGACGTTTCAGAATTCGGTGCAAGTGCGGGACTCGGTTCCCCGTTTGCAGCACAACGCGTCGCGTTGGCTCGTGCTTGATGAAATAAGAACTGTGCTGGTTGGCACGAGCGCACTTCTTCGCTTGTGCTTGACAAAACTGAGTGCGTTAACGGGAGGTGCATCAAGGCGCACGCTTCGACGTCACGGGCCGTGGAGGGAAAGCGAAACTCCGCGTAGTCGGCGAGGTCGATTGTGTCGTCGGTGATGCTGTCGAGGGTGAGGCAGTCGTCGGTGAGGGGCTCGCAGCCGAAGCAGGTCTGGAAGCCGGCGAAGCCACGCATTGAGGCCCATGGACAGTAACACGAATCGCGACCGGCGCCGTCGCGAAAGTCGACAGACTTGCGGTCTACGCGCCCGCCCGTGAGAACACGAGGTCGGCACGTTGTGTGGGAGGGTTCAAGCACAGCTGGGGGCTGCCAACGTCATACGGTGGGAAGTCGACTTCCTGGTTCATCAGCGTGTACGCTCTGTAGCCGTTGGAACGGAATGTCGAGAAGATCTCTTCGGCTCCCTCGTTTGTCAGTCTATTCGGGTTGAGCTCGAGGCAGAATTCCAGATTCTCGCTTCCGGACCGTATCAATCGGCTCATACCCCGCAGGACGTTGAGCTCGGCGCCTTCGACGTCGATCTTGACGAACCGGATCCTCTCGAGGTCCGTGTCGTCCAGGACGTCATCCACCTTGACCATCGGCACGATTATCTTCCTTGCGATCAGTCCTAGATACCAAAAGACCTGGCGGGTCGTCGTCGAGCACATTCCGTTGAGCGGATTCTCGTGTAGTACGATCTCCCCGTTCTCGCTTCCCGCGGCAGCCTGAATCAGCCTGATTCTGGCGTCGAACGCATTTGCGTTCACGTTCTCGGTGAAACGGCGGCAGTTCGCGGGCGACGCCTCCACTGCGATCACTTCCGCCCCGAGGTTCGCCGCGATCAGGCTGAAATGACCGCAATTGGCCCCGATGTCCAAGAACACGTCACCCGGCTTCACCCTCTGTCGCACGTAGTACGCGAGGCTCGGCTCATATGACCCAGTAAGATAAACGCACTGCAGCAAAGGGTTAGTTCGCAGACTTCCTGAAAGAACGACACCGTCGCCTGTCCGCATCTCGTGCCGCGCGAAAACTCGGCAATAGAGGGCGAGAAACGCGATGCGGCAAAGCGGCATCTTGAGCCTCTT
>CBDUZY010000240.1:0-5158 GCA_965371825.1 uncultured bacterium | reverse complement strand
ATCGACACGCCCATCCCCGCTCGTCCCAACACCGGCCGAGCCGCGGGCGGAATGGAATCCCGACTTGTCGGGAGCCCGCGCGATCTCACCGGAGTCATCCGAGTCGCCACACTTCGTATTCCCTAGGGAATCTGCGAACAGGATTCGCCCACTTGCGATCCGACCCGGGGGCTGCGGAATCAACCGCATTATGGAAAGCGCCGTAACGCTCTTTCCGCAACCGCTTTCGCCGACCAGGGCTACGGTTCTATCACGCGGAATCGACAGCGACACGCCATCCACGGCCGCAACTTCACCGTCATCGGTCGCGAACGTGGTGCGAAGGTCGCACACTTCGAGCAACAACTTCTGACTGACCCCACTACTATGCACCGCTGATCGACTCATGAAAGCAATGTATGCTGCCAGCTCCAGCTACGACGCTCCGGACCGCTGTGTCCTCTACTTCCCAACGGCGCGTCGCTCCTGGCGTTTCGACCCGACTGTGACGATCCGGCAATCAGGCAGTGCTTCGAGGAATCGTCTACCGTACGGCTTCGTGCTCACTCGCGGGTCCAGAATCGCCACGATGCCGGTGTCGCTCTTTGTTCGGATCAGACGTCCCACTCCCTGCTTGAACTTGAGCACGGCCTCGGGCAACTGGAAGTCCATGAAGGGGTTGCCGCCCTTCTCGCGGACCCGTTCTATCCTGGCCTCGATCACCGGATGATTCGGCACGGCGAAAGGCAGCTTGACGATGATCACGTTACTTAGCGCCGGACCGGGGACGTCCACACCGGCCCAGAACGTGTCGGTGCCGAAAAGGACACTGCGTGGCACCTTGCGGAACTCATCGAGCATGAGCGACCGCGGCTTCCCTGACCCCTGAACGAGCAGCGGCATATTCCCCCGCTCCAGGAAGTCAGCCAGCTCCTCCGCGCAGCGCCGGAGCATGTCGTAGCTCGTGAACAGAACGAACGCCCGGCCGTCGGTCTTCTGCACATACTTTTTGATCGCCTCGCAGACCGCCGAGGTGAACGCGGAACCGTCGCTCGGAGCAGGCATCCCGGCTTCGACGTACACGGTGAGCTGCTTACGGTAGTCGAACGGCGACCCCAGCAGACTGCATTTGACCTCGTCGAGACTTAGCTGCTTGCGTAGGTAGTCGAATGGGGCTCTGCTGTCCGTGGCCAGGGTCGCCGAAGTAAGGACCACGCTCTTGATCTTGTTGAACAGCGACTCCTTGAGGTGCGGGCCCACGTCGAGCGGGCGAGCGTTGAGCGTCGTCCGATGCCGCCTTACGCCGCCCACCTCTATCCAATAGACCCAGTCTTCGGTCTTCTGCGTGTGCCAGTTGTCGGCGGCACCGGCCAAGCCCGTGCAGCGATCGGCCAGCCCGGCGAGCTGGACACGGTCCTCATCGTCCTTGATGTCGCTTCGCGCCGCCCGCAGACCGTCGCGCACCTGGAGAAGATCGGCCGAGAGAGGCTGCTCGAACGGCGGGGGCTCCCTGACCCGGCCGTTCCAATCCGGTTGCTCCGCCCGCCAGAGGGCAAGGTTCTCGAAGTAACTCTCGAGCGTTTGGCGAGCCTGATTCACGAGTGGCGCGACCTTGCGTCCGAACGGGGCATTCAACACTCCACGTCCCGTGCGCTTGTTGAGCAGCGTGTTGAGCAGATGTCCGACCTGCACGTTGGAGATGCCGAGCCCGAGGTGGTCACCGGCGACGCTCTCGACCGTGTGGGCTTCGTCGAGGACCAGGTAGTCGTAGTCGGGCAGAATCGACGCACCTTGCCGTCTGACCGCAAGATCGGAGAAGAGCATCGCGTGATTGACGATAAGAATCTGGGCTTCGGCTGCCCGGCGCCGGGCACGCTGATAGAAGCACTTGCCGAAGTGCGGGCACTTGCGACCGAGGCAATCGTCGCCGTCGCTTCGAGCCCGCTCCCAGACGCTCGGGCTGGGCTGCTTCTTCATGTCCGACAACGAACCGTCGGTCGTCTTGTAGGCCCAGTCCTCGATCCGGTGCAGCTCCGCCAGGTCGCGTTTCGCGTCGAAAAGCAGATCCTGTCGCCCGCTCGCCCGAGCAAGCCTGCGCAAGCCGAGGTAGTTCGAACGACCTTTGACCAAGACAGCCGTGAAGGCCTTTGGAAACACAGACCGCAGAAACGGGATGTCCTTGTCGATGAGCTGCTCTTGAAGAGCGATGGTGTGCGTGCTTATGACGACGCGACCGCCATGCTCGGTTACTTGTTGGATCGCCGGGATGAGGTAGGCGAAGCTCTTGCCCACACCGGTGCCCGCCTCGACCACGAGGTGCTCGTCCTTCTCGAAGGCCCTCGCAACGGCCTCGGCCATCTCCAACTGCTGAGGACGCAGCTCGTAGCCCGGCAGCTTACGGGCGACCCCGCCGGCTTTCGACAGAATGTCCACAACCTTCGACGACATGGCGCCATTCTAACGCCCGGTCGGAATAAGCTACAGAGTCCGTCGAGTTCTCAGTAGGGCGTCGCGAGGCCGGCCCCGGTGAGCTTCGAGCATTACTCGGACCACTGTCGGTGTGTCCCCGGTTGTTCACCGGTCGCAGGCAACCGATAATCCAAACGACGGCACTTTCGCCGGAGAGCGCGCCCATGACGTGGAAGAAACTCGCACCCCGCATCTTCGCCCTCGGAATCATCGCCTGCGCCGGGTGCGGTAGCGACTTCACGCCCACCCTGCCGAACGAGTCCGTCGAGCCCGTCGACACCGACCGATACGAGCTCGTCGCGAGATTCGTCCACATCAGCGACGCCCAGATCGTGGACGAGGAGTCGCCGGGGCGGTTGACCGCGCTCGCCCATCTCTCGGGCAGCGCCTGGCGCCCGCACGAGGCTTACTCGACCCAACTCTTGGACGGAATCATCCGGACGGTCAACAAGCTGCACGTCGCCCGGCACAACATCGACTTTCTGGTCCACACCGGCGACTCGGTCGATAACGCCCAGCTCAACGAACTCGGGTGGTTCATGACCGTGCTCAACGGCGGAACCGTCGACCCGCTGACCGGACCCGACGATCGCGAGCCGGCCCAGATCCCCGACCCGCTACTCGACCCTCATCATCCCTTCGAGGCGCAGGGCCTCTACAGAGAAGGCATTCACGGCGATGCGCCGACGATCCCGTGGTACAACCTGTTCGGCAACCACGACCGATTCGCTGTCGGAGTCCTGCCGATCGTCACGGACCTGTTGGGTAGGCGCACAAGTCCTCTGCCTCTCGAGACGCGGCTGGGCCTGTTCCTGCCGCTCGAACTCGATCCAACGGGGTTTCTATCGTGGGCGCCGATTTCGCCGGCCAACCCCGGTCCGCCGCCGAAGATCAACCTTCCGACTCTCGTTGCACCAAGCCGCGAGCGACGATTCATCACCGACCGTGAGTTCATCGACGCCCACCTGCGGAGCGTCGGCAACCCGCCCGGCCACGGGTTCAGCCTCTCCGAGCCCGGCCGCACCTACTACAGTGTGGTGCCCGTACCGGGTCTTCGCCTGATCGCACTAAATTCCGCCACGCCGCTCATCGAAAAACCCGCTCACATCTATTCCGAAGGGGCAATCTCCAGGGCTCAGCTCGTCTTCCTCAAACGCGAGCTGCGAGACGCACAGGATCGCGAAGAAGCGGTAGTGCTTGCGACGCATCACCCCAGCGAGTCGCTCACTCCGCTCTACGGCACCGCGCTTGCCGGGCGGTCACTGCGGTCGCTGCTCAACGACTATCCCTGCGTGAAGCTCCACATCGCCGGCCACTGGCACTACAACGCCGTGATCGATCGCGGCGGGTACACCGAGATAGTAACCAGCTCGGTACTTGACGCCCCACAGCAAGGCCGAATCATCGAGATCTGGCGCGGCCTCGATCCCGATGATATCGACATCGAGCTTCGCTACTGGATGTTCTCCCACCTCGATGAGATAACTCCGATCGACGACACCCACGCCGACCTGTTCGAAGATCCGCTACTTCCCATGCGACGCGACGCCGGGGAACTCGCCGGAGTGCAGTGAGGGTGCGCGAGCGGCTCCGAACCGCGGACACATCAATCCTCGTCCGGCGGCGGCTCGTCGGTCAGCAGCACCTCGCGCCGTTCAGACGAGAACAACCGAAAGCCGACATCGGTAGCCCGATCACGTTTCCTTCTTGGCTTGGCGACGTCGCCACCATCGTCGATCAGGTTCTCCGCTACCGAGTAGATGACGAGGCCGTCCTCCGTCGTTGCGAATCGCATCCGTCGGCCGTCGAAGGGATCAACGGGAATCGTGTCCAGGTACTCGGGAACAAGGCCGTCGAGCGACTCGGGCAAACGACCTTCGCCCAGCCGAAACCGCTCGGCGGCGATGGCTGCCCGTGCACATTCGAGGCGAGCTGTGATCCTCAAGTGAACCTCGACTGCGCGACTCAGGCTCGGCAAAACCATCCTGACGATGAACTGGGTCTTGGGGAGCTTCGGGGCCTTGACCTCGATTTTCCGCGCGGCTGCGCGCAGAGCCGGCGGATCGTCGGCCGCGTCGATGAGCCAGGTCAGCATGTCGGCGCCCGTGACTTGGTTGCCCCGGATCTGCCAGGACATCGCCCAGGTCACACCGGGCGGCGGGCCGCCCCCGGATCCGGCGCCCGATTGGATCGAAGACATACTCAGCTTCCCGGTCGCGATCCGGTCGCACATCTCCACGAAGAATGCCCTCTCTCCGAGGAGCGCCCATTTCATGGTCCCCGAGGCGAGTGCGGACTCGACCTCGTTCGACAAGCGATCGAGGATCTCGTCGCTTGGCTGTCCGACCCGCAGCGCGTCCTCAATGCTCTGAACGGCGAGGGCCTGAATCGCGATCTGCACGAGGCGGCTTATTACCATCGGTTCCTCGTGGAGACTGCCCGCCAGACGGAACTGCAGCGCAACGTTATCAGCCACTCGCTCGAAATCGCCGTCGATTAGACTGATCGTAGCCGCAAGTCGGGCGAGCTTGGCTGCTGCGCGGAGGTGGGCGAGGTCGGGCAGCATGATGTCGAACGGGTTTCGCTGCAGATCGAGCGGGAATCGTCCCGACGGCATGTCGAGTATCGGTGCCAGCTCCACGAGAATGTGCCTGTGCTCGTTGAGGAACTCGCGTGACGGTTCGACTCTGTAGCGCGGAATACCGACAAA
>CBDUZY010000239.1:0-5159 GCA_965371825.1 uncultured bacterium | reverse complement strand
TCTCCTGTCCAATGAGTTCGGTCAGGATAGTCCGCGTACCCTCACGATATCGCACCGAGAGGGTCTCCGTCTCTTCGCCGTGTTGCACCGAGACCGTGTCCCGTCCGTCGATCTTCTGGATTCTCGCCTCCGGACCGATGCCGAGAAGCGTTCGCAGAGAGTGAGGAACAGGGAACTGGGCTACGTGTGCCTGGCCGGCACCATCGACATACGCAAGATCAACGGTAGTGCCCGCATTCCGTCTGAACGCGGCGATCAGCTCGCGCCACCTCGTGACCGGCGTGCCGCTTACCGCGGTAATCTTCGCCCCGGCGGGGATGCCCGCCTCGGCCGCCGGGGTGGGACGACCGCGAATGGTCGGGACGCTCTCACCGACCTGCAGTAAATCGTCGGCGACGAGCGAAAAGATAGCGTCGATGGACCCGGGCGCTTGCGGGCGAACGTACGTGCTGAGCGGTCTGCCGTCGGCCTTTTGGACGGTAACGGAGAGCCGCTTGTCCACGGCTTTACGGATTACCCTGTTGGCGGCGGTCTTCGTCGGGTACTCGAGGTCCTGTAGCTTCACGATCAGATCGCCGGGCTCAATCCCGGCGCGAGCGGCAATCCCGCCCGGGCGAACCTCGGCAAACCGGGCACGGGCGGAGGAGCCGCTTGTCGTGGGGTCCGCCACGGACTTGCAGACCGCCTGGATCGTGGCTGATCCTCCCTTGTGACGCTTCGGCCTGACGAATCCGCTGAAGGTCTTCCCGTTCGCCCGCATGACCTGGAAGGGAATGTCGCGCTCGGCATTATCCATTACCGAAAGGGCGATGTCGGCCATGCTGGGGTGCGGCTTATCGTCCCATCGTAGGACGGTGTCACCGACCTTGATTCCGGCGAGTTCCGCGCGACTCTTGCCCTCGACCAGGGCGAACCGCGCCAGCGGCGTGAGCCCCAAGACACTCGTGGTCTGCGCGTCACCTCTCTCGCCGGGGTAAAGGGATAGCAGCGGCGGAACCTCGATGCGGACGCGCTCGGGCGGAGCATTCGGATTCCTCGGGTCGGGTCGTTCGACGAAGATATCTCCATCGGTGTAGACCAGGGCGTCGAAGATCTCACTGGCGTTGTCGTCGGTCGCGGCGATCTCTCCGACCTGCACGAGTACGTCACCTATGTGCGGATGGTCCGGTCTGTTGACGTCTATCTCCGGGCCGACCGCGAGGATTTCGCGCGTGCGCCCGGGCGCTATCCCGATGATCTGCCGTTTCATGCCTCGGGTGGACTCCGGGGCGCGATACTCGGGGGTGATATAGATCGGCGGCTGGATCACGCCGTCGCGCTTGACGACGAACTCGATCGGTTCATGCGGTTCAGCCAGCATTACGGCGTAGCGTACTTCGTTGAACTCGAGGATTCTGTCGCCGTTGATTTCATGGAGGATGTCTCCCGGAAGCAAACCGGCTTTGTCCGCCGGACTGTCCGGCTCGACCATGGCGATCCGTGGCGCCGCCGCGTCCATTCCGATCATGAAAACCGCCATGAACAGCAGGCATGCGAAGATGATGTTCATTACGACACCGGCGGACACGATTGCCATGCGGTGTCCGACGGGCTTGTTGACGAAGGAACGCGGATCGCTCTTGAACTTGAGTTCGTTGGCCTTGTCGTCGAAGTCCTCCTGCCCGAGCATCTTCACGTAGCCGCCGAGAGGAAGGACGTTGAAGGAATACCGGGTCTCGCCGCGCGTAAAGCCGATCAGCTCTCGCCCAAAGCCCACCGCGAACCGCTCGACACGTACACCGGCCCATTTGGCCACGATGAAGTGACCCAGCTCATGAACGAAAACAATCAGGGAGAAACCGGCAAGCATCAGGAGGTACGGCCAGACTTTGTCCCAAATCACCAACGGCGCCCACGCCGCGAGCGTCGTCGGCTGCAGGACCGCAAGCGTATAGACCGAAATCAACAGGCTGTGCATCTACTCACCTCTTGCCGGGCCCACCGATCGGCCTCGAGCAGGTCCTCGAAGGTCGGGTTCTGTTTGAACGCGTGTTCCCTCAGAACATTCTCGGTGTGGCGGGCAATATCTCGAAACGGAATCATTCCTCCGCGGAACAGCTCGACGGCGGTCTCATTGGCGGCGTTCAGCACCGCCCCGCACGTCCCGCCCCGCTTGGCGACCTCATATCCAAGGACCAGCGCCGGAAACCGCTCCGGATCGGGCGGTTGAAATCCGAGCTGCCCCACCTCGAAGAGATCCAGCGACTTTGACGGACAAGGACGCCGCTCCGGGTACGTCAAGGCGTACTGGATCGGAGTCCGCATATCCGGGGCACCGAGCTGTGCGATCATCGATCCGTCACAGAACTCCACCAGGGAGTGTATGATCGACTCCGGATGGATGACCACCCCAATCTGCTCCGGAAGTAGATCGAACAACCAGCGGGCCTCCACGATCTCCAACGCCTTGTTCATCATCGTGGCCGAGTCGATCGTGATTTTCGGACCCATTTCCCACGTCGGATGGCGGAGGGCCTCCTTGACCGTGACGTGCTCCATTTGCTCCGCGCTGAGGGTCCTGAAAGGTCCCCCCGAGGCGGTCAGATAGATTTTTCGCACGTCTGCCTGGCGACCTGCCTGCATGGCCTGGAAGATCGCCGAGTGCTCGCTGTCGACGGGAATGATCGTCGCTCCCGCCCGCCGGGCAAGCGGCATGAGCAGCGAACCGGAGATGACCAGGGTCTCTTTGTTGGCCAGGCCGATCCGTCGACCCAGTTCTACCGCCCGAACCGTCGCCGCCAGACCGCCCACTCCGACGACGGCGCAAATCGCGCAATCGCACGAGACCTCGTCGACGAGGCTGGTCAGCGCCTCGGCGCCGGAGAAGACTGTCGATGAATATGCAAGCGCTGAACGAAGATCGTCGGCTGAACCGTTCTCCGCGATCGCCACCGCCTCCGGGCGAAAAGTGTTCGCCTGCTCGGCGAGTTCGCGGCTACTCGACCTCGCGGCCAGACCGGCGACTTCCCACTCATCCCGCAGCCCCGCCAAGACGTCGAGCGCGCTGCGCCCGATCGATCCCGTGGATCCCAAGATGATGACCCGTTTCTTCATGCGCTCCAGTGTCCGCAAAGTAGCGATCCGACCCAGCAAGGGTACGGAACAGTTACCGCAGGGTCCGTGACACTCCCGGCGGATTCAGTGCCCTTCGCTGATGCAGCCTGAAAGGCTGATCTATAGTAGCCGTGGGCAAGTCCCGCCGAAGCGGGACGCCGCCCACGGTAACTCTAACAGCCGTTCCATTCGACCCTGTAGGGGTCGCATAAACGTCCCGTCGCACTTGCCACAAAGAATAGACGACCCTTTCAGGGTCGGGCGGTTCGGCAGCGGCGCCGTCCCGGGGGCGGCGCTCCGCTTGCCCCCGGCTATTACATAGCAGGCCTTCAGCCTGCGACCCACCCGCCGAGTCTGTCACGGACCCAGTGTGACACCGTTTTCTAACCCGTGAAAACACGGGGCAGAGTAAAGACCCGTGCCACATCTTCCTCAGCAGGCTGCCAGCAGTGCTTGCGTGCCAATGATAGGTCGCCCCGCCTGCACCCACAAGCGGTGTGGTTGTTACGCAGGTGTCCTCGACCGGTTCATACAAATTGCCGGAGGGTCTCCCGGGGCCTACAATCACCGACGTGTTAAGCTTTTGGCCGTACGATATCGAGCGCCTTCGCCCATTCGTCGATTCACGACGCGGGGTCGCATCATGAACCAGCGGTTGCTGTCGACGCCTCGGTTTTCGGTCGAGCGCCGCGAGTTCGCCCGCCCCGACGGAGACCCGATCACCCGCTACGTCGTAGTACACCCGGGAGCGGTTGTGATCCTCCCGATCCTTCCCGACGGGCGGATCGTGATGATTCGTCAGGTACGGGAGGCCGTGGACTGCGAGCTTTGGGAGTTGCCCGCGGGAACGCGCGAGCCGACCGAGTCCCCGATCGAGACAGCCGCCCGAGAGCTGGTCGAGGAGACCGGATACCGCGCCGCCGACATCACACCGCTCGTCGAGTTCTTCACCTCACCCGGTGTGATGACCGAACGGATGCACGCGTTTCTCGCCACGGGGCTGGAGTTCGTGGGGCAGGCTCTCGAGGATGGGGAGCAAATCGTCGTCGAGACGATGGACCCCCGCGATCTCCGTCATAAGCTGATTGATGGCCAGGTCCGGGACGGCAAGACCCTGGCCGTCCTAGGCTTGTATTTCATCCGATTGCAGCGGCGACCGATGGAATAAGGATGGGTTGGCAGGACCGAGAATACGCAAGAGGGGCATCTCCCTTCCGACCGGGTTGGGTCGGCGGTCAGGGCCGCGCGCTCGGCGGACTCAGCATCGTAACCACGCTGCTGATTGCCAACGCTGCGGTGTTCATGCTCTGCTCGATGACCGGCGGTAGGGACGGTGTGATTGAAAGCCCTATCTTCCAGTGGACCGCGCTCCACACTCCCGCAGTCTTGAAGGGCCAGATGTGGCGCCTGATCACGGCGCAATACCTCCACTGGAACTTCTGGCACATCTTCATGAACATGCTCGGTTTGTACTTCCTCGGCCCGCCGCTGGAGCGCGAGTGGGGGCGAAGGAAGTTCTTCGCGGTTTACACGGCCGCCGGACTGCTTGGCAACATCTTCTACGTTGCGCTGACGCTTATCGGCTGGCTCTCGACTAACGGCGTGCTGGCCGGAGCGTCCGGATGCGTTCTCGCACTCCTGGGAGCATGTGCGGTTCGATACCCGAACGCGCAGGTGCTCGTTTACTTCGTCTTTCCCATAAAGATTCGCACCGCAGCGATACTGTTCGGAGCGTGGTACGTGCTCAACCTGTTCACTCGAGGCGACAATGCCGGCGGCGACGCCTGTCACCTTGCGGGCCTCGGCTTCGGGGTCTGGTGGGCGATGCGTGGCGACGCCTGGTGGGCTCGCGCCGGGGGGCGGATGCCCACGAGGCGTCCGGGCGAACGCTCCACAAGGCCAGGCCGGCCGAAACCGTCGTCCTCCTTTGCGAAGAAAGTCGAGCAGCGCCGGCACGACGCCGAAACCGTGGACCGGATTCTCAGGAAGGTCTACGAGGGCGGCATTCACAGCCTGACAGACGCCGAGAAACAGACGCTGAAGGCGGCCACGGAAAGACAACGGGA
>CBDUZY010000238.1:0-5165 GCA_965371825.1 uncultured bacterium | reverse complement strand
GCGCCACTTGTGGTCCAGCTCGACGTCGAGCATGATCACGTCGCGGTCGTCGAGGCCACCCTCGAAGAACAGGTGCGAGAATCTGGTTGACGCGTTGAGCGTGTGGTCGGCATCGCGGATCAACCGCACCATGCCGTTGAGGTGGTAGGCGTCGTACGGGTCGACCGTGTCGTCGAAGATCTCGTACTCCGCGCCCAGGGAGTATCGGTCCGGTTCATATCGAACGCCCAACCGATGATGGTCGGTCCGATCGGCCTGTCGGTAGAAACCGGTCGAGGCGTCGTCGTCCTGGTTTCGGTATGAAAGGCGGTAGTAGGGCGTTAGGCCGCTTACGAAGCGCTGCTCGAGGCTGAGATCCACGCGGATTGTGTCGAGCTTCCCATCGGCCGGCGTGTTGTATTGATAGTCGATCAGGACGGTATCCCCGTCGGCGATCTGCCCAGTGCGGATACGAATCAGTCGAGTGGCGTTGCCCTGTCGGGCAATGGCGTAGTCGATACCGAGTCGAAAGAGCCGCCGGTTCGTCGTGTCAGTGACGAGTATGGTGCCCGCCGCGACGTTGCGGTTGCGAAGGGTGATGGCGATCGGATCACGGAACGCCTGAGCCTCGTCGAGAACGATCCGCCGTCCGCTGTCGCCGTCGACCTCCTCGGTGTCGTAGGCCAGGGCTAAGTTGGCGTATAGGCGTCCCCAGCGATTCTTCCGGTTGTATTGCAGGTCGATGGAGGCCCCGTACTGGGTGGTCTGCACGTCATCTTCGACGTCCTCGTACAGGCCGAACACGTTCGCGGTTGTCACGAGGTTCGTGTAAACGCGGTGGACGAGCTGGAAATCGAGCCTTTGAGTTTCGATGTCCAACCCCTCGTATCGCTCCCGGTTGAACTGGTATTCGTAGGAGGTCTGGAGGTTGTCGCTGTGCCGAAGCGTTAGCTGTGGGCCGATCTCGAAGAGATCTCGGGCGAAGTCGCCGCTCTCCTCCTGCCAGTGTAGGAGAGTCCGCACCTTGTGCTGCAATTCAGCCCCGAAGTCGTACTCGTGCTCTACGTTGAGCAGGTCCCGCGTCGTCTCAAACGGCTCAAACGACCCCTGATACTCCTGCTTTGTCTCGGAGTGCTCGTATGTGGACTTGATGCGCGCCTGCTGTGAAATGTTCCAGTCCACGCCGTAGTGGAGGGTGCTTTCGGTGTAATGTTCATCGTTGCGGTTCTGCGTGTTGCCGGTACGGTCGGTCTCCAAGTAGTCGTACGAAAGCTCCATGGGGAATCTGTCGTCGGCGTAGACCCAGTTAGTACCGAAGCCCGTACGCCGCTCGTCGAGAGTCGGCTGAAACCGGCGGCTGATCCGATCGTCGAGACGCAGCCCGTATGCGGACCCCGAAACCCGCCGCCCCTGAAGGAAGTTGGCTCGCAGGTCATACTGAAGCAGATACCCGCTGTCGCGATCGGTACGGTCGATCGAGTCGGTGTCTTCCTTGTAGCGGTCCTGCGTCAAGGCGAAGCTGAAATCGCTGGAGAAGTTTATGAACGCCGGGTCTAGGATGGTCCCGCCGAAGGTCAGGCCGGCGCGCTCTTCGAGCACGTGGTCACTGTTGGATTGCGATCGCTGACGCCGAAGCGATGACCTGCCCGGTGATTCGACACGGGTGTGGGCAAACTCGGCCTTGAATTCGATATACGCGTCCAGGTAATCGAGACTGAGGTAGCGAGGGGTCGAGTCGTCGGTCTGCTCGTCGGCATCGGAAGGCGGCGCGGCCTGGGCAGCGAGCCCAAACGCACAGCCCACCGTGACTGCACACAAACAACGCGCAAAGCGAAAGGCGCTGACCGCGCACCGCATTGACGCATCCTCCCGCCGATTCCACTCGGGCGCCGTGCCGTACTCCATAGCAGGTACGTAGCTCCACTGGCTACGCAATCGCTTCGGCACGCCACGTGGTATAGACGATGGGCCAATCGTTCGCAACAACAAAACCGGAGTTTTCCGACACTCGGCTTTTCGGAGTGGGCGAGGCTTGCCGGTCTGCTGCGATCAAGCGCGGGCTCCTGACACGACTGTCCCCCCGACGTCTCCAGAAACTCACAGGTTTCGCGTGGGATTCCTATGCCTGTTTCCGGATTAGTTGTTGATCTCCGGGGCTCGGGGGGTATGGTACGCGGAACGGCGCTTAAGAGGTAATGTTCTGGTGGCGAAGGCTAGTGTGCGTCAGCTTCTCTGGATATTCCCGGCGGGTGTCGGTGTTGCGCTCGGTTGTTCGCAGGGGGCGCGCGATCGTCTGAGCATGTTCTTCTTCGAGGTTCCACCGACTGGAACGGCGGAGGCCGAACTCGAGGCTGGTGTCGACGCACCGCTGTCGGACGAACCGCCGGTCCTTGAATTGCCGCCTACGAGATTCCTTTCAATACACCAACCGTTCATCGCACGCGATTGCGGAAGTTGTCACGATGCGGGCGAGCGCATGGCCCCGCGGGAGGATTTGCTGGACTCTTGTGGGACCTGCCACGCGAGGTACTTCACGCCTGAGGTTGGGCACGAACCGGTGGTCGACGGCGAGTGCGACCTATGCCACGACATGCACAGAAGCGTACACCTCAACCTCTTGAGGCTCCCGGTATTCGAGACTTGCGTCGATTGCCACGACGAGCCCGAGGATCTGAGCGAGGAGGCGCATGGCGTCGAGGGCGTTAAGCGGTGCACATCCTGTCACGATCCGCACTTCGGATCCGGGATGTTGCTCAAGTCGCAGCGCGGCGCGTCGGCTCCGGAGACAGGTAGTCCGAACGAAGACGAGCCCCCCAAGTAACGCGACGGAGAGGAACTTCATGCACGATAACGCGAGCCGCACGTGGCCGAGACCGGGGTCGCCAGGGCTTATGGCGATGCTTCTGGGCGTCCTTTGTGTGGGGCTTGGCGGATGTGGAACGAACTTCAACGAGCTGCTGTACCAGGCTGCCTCGGCTGTGGGCCGAACGGCGTTCGATCTGTGGCTTACCGATCAGGCGAATCGGATAGCCGATTCCCATGAGGACGGGGACGATGAGCCCACGGACGGCGATGATGGCGATGCCGACGATGGGGATGAGCCTGACGATGCGGACGGCGAGGATGGCGACTCCGGCGGGGACGATGGAGGAGGCAACGGCGGGGGCGACCTTACCGGCGACCCCTCGGCCGGCGAAATTGGATACAACTCAAACGGTTGCGCGGCGTGCCACTGCGCGGATGCCACCGGTGGCTGTGCCCTCAGTGCTCCCGGCCTGATCGGCGTCGATGCCGCTACCCTGGACGATTTCCTCCGTGGGGACGCCTCGCACCCGTCGAAGGCGGATCTGACGGACCAGCAAATCGTGGATATGGAGGCATACTTAGCGAGCGCGGGCGGCTGATATCCACCGGTCGCCGCCCCGCTGGCTCTGGAGCCCGCTCAGGTCACACAGCTTGCCGACGCTTGAGGATCGCACCCCGGACCCCTGGGCGCTGGTCGAGCCCCTACAAACCAACCGGCCATGACAATAACCTCAGTCGCCCGTTAAGTGTGACCGATAAACAGCGTGTATGCGCGTGGCGGGCGAGCCGCGAGGAGGAGCGGAGCGGGCCGCCGGAACGCCTGCGCACGTGTTCTTACTTGGCCCGGGGCGAGGTTGCTGGGCGGATCGCGGTTGCGTACACCACCACGTTTCGCTAAGGTGCCACACGGGTTTTCGGTTGACAATCTCTTAAGGTATCGAGGTGCTCAATGACTTTGACGCGATTGACTGATGGGGGAACGTTACTTCGCTTACTGGGCGTCGTGGGTTCGCTGACGTTTTGCGTGATGATCGGCTGTGGGAACCTGGGCGAGGGCTGCCGCGGCGCCGGTGTCGGTGTGGACTTTGACGGCGACGGTGTTGTGGACGACGACGACAACTGTCCCGAGATCGCAAATGAAGATCAGGCGGATGCGGACGAGGACGGTTTCGGCGATGTCTGTGACAACAGCCCCAACGATCCGAACCCCGGGCAGGGTGACTCGGACGAGGACGGCGTGGGGAACATCTCCGACAACTGCCGCGATGTTCCGAACGCCGACCAGCTCGACCGGGACCAGGACGGGCGCGGCGACGTCTGCGACAACTGCCCCGATGTTTCGAACGCCGACCAGTTCGATCAGGACCGAGACGGTGCCGGCGACGCGTGTGACAACTGCGAGACGCTCGCGAACGAGAATCAGGCTGATACCGACGACGACGGCGTGGGCGATGCTTGCGATAATTGTCCCGGCGATGCCAACGCGGACCAGGCGGACGCGGACGGGGACGACATCGGTGATGCTTGCGAGGGTGATCGCGACGGTGACGGCGTAGACGATGCGGACGACAACTGCCTGGACGTGAGCAATCCCGGGCAGGAGGACGGCGACGGCGACGGGTTCGGTGACGCCTGCGACAACTGCATCGATGATGTCAACGACGATCAGGCGAACGTCGACGGTGATGACTTCGGCGACGTCTGCGATAACTGTGATGACGCTGTCAATAATGACCAGCTTGACGGTGACGAGGATGGCGTCGGCGACGCGTGCGACAACTGCCCGGCCGACCCCAATCCGGACCAGGCTGATGCGAACGAGGACGGCGAGGGGGACGCCTGCGATGGCGACCGCGACGGTGATGACGAGCCCAACGAGACCGACAACTGTCCCGATGTCGCCAACGCCAACCAGGCTGACACCGATTCGGACGGGCTCGGCGACGCGTGCGACAACTGCCCGTCGACGCCCAACGCCGCCGACCTCGGCACCTGTATAGAGGGTATTACCGACACGTGCGTTCTGGACGCGGATTGCGACACTACTTCCGGTTCCGGTGACGGCGTATGCGACAACGACCAGGCGGACTCCGAAGGCAGCGGTGCCGGCGACGGTGTCGGCGACCTCTGCGACAACTGCCCCGACGACGCCAACGGGGATCAGGCGGACACCGACGCCGACGGCGTCGGCGACGTCTGTGACAACTGTGTGATCGACCACAACCCGGACCAGGCGGACGGCGACGGTGATGGAATCGGCGATGTCTGCGAGGACGGCGGTAACGGTGGAACAGACCCAGAGCCGGTAGTCGTCACCGCGAGTGCCGATCCCACGGAGGTATTCCCGTGCGAGACGGTTACACTGGACGCAACAGTGGTCC
>CBDUZY010000237.1:0-5165 GCA_965371825.1 uncultured bacterium | reverse complement strand
AGAGGGTCCGACGCCTATCGTCACTAAGACTCGGCGCCTGGACAACGGCGATCCCGAGACCGTCGAGATTCTTCTCGATCAACCGATTCCCTACGGCGCCACGACCACCTTCACCTTCGACGACGGCGTTGCCATCAACTTCATCGAGTTCACCTTCGCCCCCGGCGACACAGACGGCGACGGCGACGCGGACCTCCGCGACTTCGCCGCCTTCCAGATCTGCTTCGGCCTCGAACCCCTCACCGGCGCCTGTCTCGCCCTCGACAGCATCGCCGACGACTCGATCGACCTGGCCGACTACGCCGGGTTCGAGGGCTCACTCCGTGGTCCGTGATCCCGTAGGGTGCATCTGATGCACCTTTCTGCTGACCGCTCCTTGCCAGTCGCGGTACAGAACCGCATTCAGCATTCCCAATGCGCGCGCTCATCCGCCCGCCCCTCCCCGATCCCCCGGGACGTTCTATTGGCTGAGGTGCGCGCCGAGACCGGCGCGTCCGGGGCGAGAACCGGCTCGAGGAGAGAAAAAAGATGCGAAACGAACCCAAAAACCAGCCCTGGCACTATCCGGATCGTGGTTCCCGGTGAAAGAACGAACCCGATCAAACCCGACAACGCGGGTCGCGTCAGTTGTAGGGTGCATCTTGATGCACCTTTCTGCTTGTCGACAGATTCGGACAGTGAGCATCATGCCAGCCGGCCGATGCGGGCGTTAGACCCGCGATGGCCGAATCTGCCGCGGGCAGTATGATTCACGCAAGGAGGTTGCCCAAAATGAAACATCGAACGTACTTTGCAGGTATCGCGGGCCTGGTGGCTTCACTCGCCACGGTCGGTTGCGACAGCATACTGGACATCATCTCCTTATCGACGGTCACGGTTTCGCTGGTCAACGACTCGGACTTCGTCATTGAGGTGGAACTCTACTACGACGACGAGCAGGACCTGCCGGAGGTCGTGTTGACGGAGATCGGCACGAAGCGCGAGTTCACTATCGCGGCCGGCGATACGACGACCTTCATCGAGAGCTGCGACGATCTGCAGGTGATCGTCATCAACGACGCCGACCTGCTCGTACTCGGCGGCATCGGACCCGAGGCGAACTCGGACGTGATCCGCGACGGACACGACTTCGGCTGCGGCGATACGATCGTGTTCACCTTCTCCCACTCCGATGTGATCTTCGACTTCGACGTCTCGGAGGACGTGCAGTAGGTGGACCGAGCGCGTGGCATGCTCACACTTGCGTGAGCATGTTCTGCCGGGGGCGCACCACACATGGCCACGCGGTTGGAAACCGGTGCCACACCTGTTCGGTGGACTCCTCCAACGGCGCGCTATCGCTCGCCCGGTTGACCGAGTCCAAGCGCCTCGACCATGACGTGGAAGATTACGTTCTGCTCGAGAACTCCGCGAAACAGGTGGGCCTGCGGACCGTCGGCATACAGTGGCGTATCTTCGCCCCCGTGGGTCTCCGACCGCATGGGCACGGCCGCCTCCTGGCAGTAATCCGGGTCGTCCGTGGCGACGTTCGTCAGATCGGGCCGTCGCTCCCCAGTCACATGGTGCGGCCCATTCGCATATCCCAGGGTCGTGTAGGGCAAACCGTTGGCATCGCGGTTGTATCCCAGCGGGTTCTCGGTCGTGCGTTCGTTGACATTGCGAGCGACACCCAGAATCGGGTTGCCCCGTCCGGAATAACCGGCAATCGTAAACGTATGGCTGTGATCGGCAGTCACTATGACAAGCGTATCGCGGCGGTCCACCTTCTCCAGCGCCGCCCTCACCGCCTCGGCGAACTCGATCGTATCGGTGAGGGCCCTGTACGCGTTGGCCCTCTGATGAGCGTGATCTATTCTGCCTCCTTCAACCATCAAGAAGTAGCCCTTTTCGTTCCGGGAGAGAAGGTCGATTGCCCTGGAAGTCATCTCCGCAAGCGACGGTTCACCGGCTCCGTCCGATCCGCGATCGTGCTCGTAGTGCATGTGCGAGGGCTCGAACAAACCCAGCACGCGGTTCACCTTGGCGACATCGATCTTGTCGAACTGCTCCTTGTTCCAAACGTATGCAGATCCGGACTTGGCAAGCCACTTGGAAATCAGGTCGGCGCCGTCCGAGCGCAAGCCCGCTATCGACGGATACTCCGGATCAGCGGCCGAGTTTTGTAGGAAGTTGCGTCGACCGCCGCCCAGCACTATATCGAGCCCATCGCCCGCGCTGAATTCGACGAGTTGCCTGGCGATGTCGGGGAAACCGGCCGCCCGGGCCTCGGAAGGCAGGTCGCTGTCATTTTCCCAGTCCCGATTCGGCGCGTGGGCGTAACATGCCGCCGGTGTCGCGTGCGTGACACGAGTCGTGGATACGACCCCGGAAGACATACCGGCGCGCTCCGCAAGCTCCACAATCGTCGTCAGCATGTTCTTGGCTGCCGACACGTGATCGTCGAAGCGCGTGTTCTGGTTCACCGACAGCATCCACGCCTTGCTCTTCACGCCGGTCACGATAGCCGTGATCGTCCCCGCCGAATCGCCGGTCTGCTGATCGGTGTTGTAGGTTTTGATAAGCGCGGTGTACGGCAACTTCTCGAAACTGAGCAGGTTTTCCTCGCCGGTGTCACCGCGTCGCTGGCCTTCGAGGATGCGTGCGGCCGTCACCGTACTGACGCCCATCCCGTCGCCGATGAACAGGATGACATTCTTGGCCCGCCCGGTAATCGGCACATGGCGCTTGGCCCGCTCCACCGCCGCTTTGCCGTCACGGAACCACTGCTCCGGGCTCTCGGCGCGTTTCGTATCGCCGCCCGTCCGATCCTCGGCCAGTACCGTGTCAGGCCGTGCCCCCGCGCAGATGCCGAAACACAGTCCTAAAGCGATCCACCTAGCCCCGCTGATGCTCCCGATTTTCCCGGCCATTGTGCCTCCCTTCGGGGCCCACTCATCCGTTTCTTGCACGCTTGATCTCGGCGACGGCCAACCGGTCGCACTCCTCGTTCTCGGGATGCCCCGAGTGACCGCGAACGTGCTCGTAACTCATGTCGTGCGCCCGCGTCAACTCGTAAAGAGTTTGCCACAGGTCGACGTTCTTTACCGGCGGCGCCCCGGCCTTTTTGCCTCGACGCCAGTTGTTCGCGATCCAACCCTCAATCCACTCCGTCAGACCGCGGATCACGTATTCGCTGTCACTGACCAGTTGGACCCGACGTCGCTGAGCGGCGTCGATCGCCCGGATTCCCTCGATCGCGGCTGTCATCTCCATCCGGTTGTTCGTGGTATCGGCCTCGCCGCCGGAGAGCTTCTTCCTCACGCCCGTCGCCGGATGTACGAGTATCGCCGCCCAACCGCCCGGACCGGGATTGCCACTGCACGCCCCGTCAGTGTACACAATGACTTCCGGTGATTCGGCCAACGTCTTCGTCCTTCCGCACGAGCCTTCCGTAAAACCCGATGAAGTGTAACGGGGGACCAGCACCCGTCCAAACGAATCGCGCGTTACTTCTTTCCCATCGCCCGCTGCCGGGCGAAGAACTCTTGCAGCAGCACGGCGCACTCCTCGGCGAGCACGCCGTCCGTGATCGAGACACGATGGTTGAGGCGCTCGTCCGTCGGAATAGAATAGAGTGACTTGACCGCCCCGGCCTTCGGATCGGTCGCCCCGAACACCAACCGCTCCAACCGGGCGAGCACGATCGCACCGGCGCACATCGTGCAGGGCTCGAGCGTAACATACAGTGTGCAGTTCTCGAGTCGCCAGCTCTTTACGCCGGCCGCAGCCGCCGTGATAGCGATCATCTCCGCGTGAGCCGTGGGGTCGTTGAGTCGCTCTCGCTGGTTGTGGCCGCGCCCGATAATCCTACCGTCGCGCACCACGACCGCCCCCACGGGAACGTCTCCGTCCTCGCGCGCCGCCGCCGCCTCGGCGATCGCGGCCCGCATGAATCTCTCGTCTTCAACCGGTGAAGTCGTCATTTTGAGATGGCACCGCCGCCGATCCGCCGCCCGTTCGTCATGATTGCGCGATTAGCATGGCAAGGAGCATGTAAATCCCCACGGAAACGACGTCGTTCATCGTTGTGACCAACGGGCCGGACGCAATCGCCGGATCGACGCCGATCCGCCGGAAGGTGAACGGCAGCGCGATTCCGAGGGCACCCGCGACGAGTATCGCAACGGTCATCCCCGTCCCGACGGCGAGTGCGATGCCCCCGGCGTCAACGGCGTAGGCCGACCCCACACCGAGCTTTCCGAACACCGGGAAGAAGATCGAAACCAGTGCCCACGCCAGCACCCCGCACACCGGAGCCATCGCCAGGGCGATCCGCCCTTCACGCATCATCGCCCGAACGAGCTTCGTCGAGCCGAGTTCACCGGTAGCGAAGCCCCGCACGATCACCGTCGATATCTGAATCCCGCTGTTCCCGCCCGTCGCCCCAATCATCGGAACGAAGAACATCAGGGCTGCGAAGAGGGCGAGGTCGAACCTGGGCTCGCTCAGCTTCAAGACGGTCGCGGACAGCAGCATCCCGAACATGCAGGGCAGAAGCCACGTCAACCGTACCCGCGCCGCGTGGACCACTGAGCTGGTCTCCAGCTCAGCCGCATCGGTACCGGCCATACGGTACAGGTCTTCCGCCGCCTCCTCCTCGGCAACGTCCAGCAAGTCGTCGTGAGTGATCCGCCCGACCAGCCTCTCCGCCTCATCTACTACCGCCGCCTCCATGGCATCGTACTTGCGAATGATTTGTACGACCGTTTCCTGATCGTCGTAAACCGACACCACGACCGGATCACTGTCGCTTATGTCGGCAAGCCGGGTCGACGAAGCGCTCGTTACCAGACGGCGAAGCGGTACGGTGCCAATCACCTTCTCTTCGGGGTCGACTATGTAAACCTCGTGGAGATCGTCCTCTTCGGACGTGGCTTCACGAATCCGTCGAACCGCGTCGGCTACCGTGGCCGATGCCGGCACAGCGAGGACATCCGGCGTCATGATCCCGCCGGCCGTGGTCTCGTCGTAGCCGAGCAGCTCCTCGATCTTGTCGGACTGCTCGTCGACCATGTGGTCGAGAATCTCGCCGGCCTCATCCTCGGGCAGCTCCCCAAGAACGTCAGCCGCATCGTCCGGAGGCAGGCTGGAAACGAGCTCGGTGAGCGATTCCGTGTCGAGGTCGT
>CBDUZY010000236.1:0-5190 GCA_965371825.1 uncultured bacterium | reverse complement strand
CGGCGCCGCGTAACGCGGGAGTACTTCGCCCAGAGTCGCTGCGACAAGCTGTTTTATCTCGTTTTGGATCGAATCCCACGCTCTCGGGCCACGGCACTGTTGTCCATAACGAACCGAACGATTCTCGACGACGCCCTCTCCCGAGGGCACGGCGTGTACATTGCACTGTCCCACCACGGCCCCCTGCATGTGGTGGCAATGCTGCTGTCGCTGTGCGGCTACAAGACAGCCGGCGTACGCGATCGCCACGAGGGGCCGCTGCGAAGGTACGTTCAACGCCGGTTGGACCTGACCTACCCGGACTTTCAGCGGGCGCGCTTCATTTTCGCCGACGCTTACCCGCGCGAGATTTTCCGCTGCCTGCGAGACGGCTACGTTCTCGGTAGTGCGATCGACGTGAGCCGCGTGCGCAGCGCGAACCAGAAGATCGAGACGGTGACGGTCTTCGGCGAGCGACGCCCCTTCCTTTCCGGACCGCTGCGAGTTGCGTACCGCTGCAAGGCTCCCGTTCTTCAGGCGTTCGTCCTGCCCGAACCGGGGTTTCGATACCGCCTCGAGGTCGTCGAGATGCTGATCGATCCCGACACTGCATCCGACGAATCCGTCGCGGTGGGCGAGGCGATGCGGAAGTACGCGCGAAACGTCGAAGCCTTCATCGCCGCCTCGCCTAGTTTGCTGACTCGCACTTGAGCGCCTCCGCGGCGGCGTAAGTCGGCGCGATTCCTCTCTTACGCCGCGACTCGTGTCAGATGGTTTCCGTACAAAGCTGTAAACCGATCGCCGCACGGGCCGTGCCGCTGCCCGCCGGGGCCGGTGGCAATTAAGTCCGAGAACGCAGTGCAAGTCCGGCGCTGCGAGGTCTCGACAAGAATCGCCGGTGAGCATTACCACCGGCGAGCAGACCCGCCGAATCTGCGATTGCCGCTCGAGGGGCGCGCCGGTCCATTGGCTCTCGGACATCGCCGGTGTCTCGCTGTTCCGGGTGAATTGTCATTTCAATCATCATATCGGCCCACGAAAGTCCCGGCGGCGCGTCCTTTACTCGGGCCGGGAAAGTGCCATATGATGTGCGTGCAACGATGGTCAGGGTCGCTTGAAGTCACCGGAGTTCACTGCCAGGTTGTGCGCCACTTTCGGGGGACGGGGCGGATTCGGCAGGGGGTTCGGGTGCCGGAGCGGCTCGGTACGAGGCTTACGTTGCGGCATAGCTGGTGGGAAAGAGGTTACGCGCCGGCGCCCGGGGGCGCCGACGACTTGAGCACGACGCGGTCCGTGTCGGGCTTCCTACCACATTGGGGGTGACTCCGTAGAGGGCGATATCGTTCGCCGTGTTTCTCGGTCAGTGGCGCGGTCGTTAAACAAAGTTATTGCGCATCGAATTGGAGGAAGGGTCAGCAGGATGCGAAAAAGCTCGTTTCGGATTGCGGCATTCGTTAGACGCATCGGAGTTGTAGCCGTTGTGGTGGCAATCGTTGGTGTGTCGAAAATCGGTGCGTCGCCTGCTTCCGCTGGGGAACGTGACCCCGCCGGGCAATCGCTTGACGCGACGGACGCCAAGAATACGGCGGACAGTGGACGGCTCCCCGATCCAGTCAGCGCGGCGGACGTCCAAGCCTTCAGGGCGGTCGGAGATACCGCCGGTGTTGTGACGCTACCCGGTGACCGCGTCTACGGAAACGAGATCGATCCTATCACGACGGTGTACTTGCCGAATCGCGCGGAACCCCCTCCGAGTTGCGCGGGCCCTGTCTTCCAACGAATCGCCGACGACCTCGAGCTGGCCAGTGGTTCGTGTCTCATCACCGGCTACAGCCTCGCCGTTGCGGGACGCAACGAATGCGGGAGCCCTACGTTCGACGTGCACGTCGAGCTTTGGAACGGCGATCCTTGCGAGGCCGCATCGACGGTGATCGAGGGTACTCAGGAGGACATTCTCAACGTCCCGAACGATCTGCAAATCAAGCTGCTGTCGGTTCTGATCGATCAGCCGGAGCCGCCGGAGCCGCCGATTCTGATCCCGGATACAGTATGGATGGCCGTCACGTTCTCGACCGACGACTCCGGCTGGGTAGTGGCGGAGAAGGCGGAGGTCGGGAACACGGGAGACCTCTGGTCCGAAAACGACGACGAGTTCGGTTGTGGCCAGTTCGTCTTCAACAGCGGCAAGTGGGGCGGATTCTGGGCGAACCTGCATTGCGATCTTCCCGAGCCGCCGCTGGGCGCGTGTTGCGACGAGGATGTTTGCACGCAGACCACGGAGGCGGGTTGTACGATCGGTACGTGGCAAGGCGCCTTCACCACCTGTGAGCCCAACGTTTGTCTGAGGGGGGCGTGCTGCCGTGGTGCCGAGTTCATGGATTGCCTGAACACCTCCGAGGCTGAGTGCGAGGACAGTCTCTTCCATCCAAACGCAACTTGCGACGTTGATACGTGCGAGCCGACGTTCAAAGTGTTCGAGAATGACTTCGTTACTGGGTGGTGGACACGAATCGAAACAGACACCAAGGTGGCCGACGACTTGACGTTCGGACCCGGTGCTCCCTGCAACCTCATCGCATATGATCTCATTGCCTTCGGTGGGGAGAACCCCGACCCGGAGCTGGGGGAGGAGAGCCCGCCGACCTTCAACGCCCGCCTCGAACTTTGGAGCAATGACGATCAAGAAACACCGAACGACCCTTCGGACGACGTGCCGTTCGAGGTGATTGCCGGCACGGAAAGAGACTTCTCCGGCATACCAAACGATCTTTTCCCCCATGCGCTGCTCGCCGGGCCCTTCCCGCAGGATCAGGACGCGACCGTACTGGTGGATCGGGTGTGGATCGTCATGACGACCGATTGGCACTACAGCGGTCCCGGGTTGGGGGGCATGGCCGACATTGGACTAAGCAGGGACCTCTTCTCCGGGTACAACACTCCGCTGGCGCCTGATGCGTGGTACGCCGACCTGTGGTTCGAGGGTTTCGATCCTACCGGTTGTCCCGGACCGGCGCCCTGCACTCCTGCCGGTAGCTTCCGCGTTCGTGTCTGGTGCGCGGGTGACCCGCCCACCGGCGCGTGCTGTGATCGAATGAGTGGAACCTGCACGGACGACGTCAGACCTGCGGACTGTGCGGGCCGCTGGGTTCAGGACGGAACGTGCGAAAACCCGAACACGTTCATCCCACCATGCGGTGCCCACGCCTGTTGTCACCGCTTCCCGCTAAACCCGGACCACATCATCTGCGCGGATTACACTGAACAGGAGTGTGCCGACGCTCCCCGGGGACCGGGGCGGCTCATTCGCGGCTCTTTTTGCACCGAGGATGAGGTCGACTGCCCCGCTGCGGATTGCTTCGACCACACCGAGGATTGCTACCTCCCTCATGAATCCGTTGGGTGCGAAGACCCCTTCTGCACCGAACTGGTTTGTGCGCAGGACTCCTTCTGCTGTGGATGCACGCTGGGGTACTGCACCGAGTCACCGCAGGATGCCTGTTGCTGCGAGGAAGAGGCTCCGGCGGCGACCTGGGATCAGGACTGCGCGGATCTGGCGGCGGCGCTATGTCCATCGCTTTTCCCCAACGACGTCTGCGAGGATGCGCACGCGATTCACAGTACCGGTACGGCTCCTTTGACGGTCGAGTTCGACAATTCCTCCGCGGGTCGGGATGGGCCTGCGCACGAAGCATGTCTGGCGAGCCAGGAGAACCAGATCGATCACGACGTCTGGTACACCTGGGAATCTCCCTGCAGCGAAACGGTCTACGTGAGCACCTGCGGGCAAACCACGGTCGACACCAGGATCGCGGTGTACGAAGGGACCTCGTGCCCTCCGACCGACGAGAACCTTCTCGACTGCGTAGACGATCTATTCTGCCCCCTCCAGTCCATGGCAATCTTCGACGCCACGCTTGGCCAGGAGTATCTGATCCGGCTCGGGACCTTCCCCGGAGAGCCCGGCGGAACCGGAACGTTCACTGTTACGTGCGGACCGCCTAATCACCCGGCGTGCCCCAACGGTTTGGTGGATTGCTGCGCGGGAGAATTCGGAAGCGGACAGGCGGGGTGCGCCGACGAGACGTGCTGCGAGGCGGTCTGCTCGTGTGACAGCTACTGCTGCAACACGGAATGGGACGCGGATTGTTCCGAAACGGGGTTCGGTGGATCGGGTTGCGGCGCCGAGATACTGTGCCGCGACATGTGCGTGAACTGCCCGGTCGGGGCGCTGAACTGGATCGATCCGCCTGCAGATGTTGTGGATGCCCGTCGGCCGCACGCTCCCGACAGCGCGACTCCGCTCGAGGGCATCACCACGTTCAATGTGCTCGGTCCGCAGGGCGTCGATCAGGATTGTTGGGTCCTGTGTGAAACGGGCAACACCGGCACGCCAAACGAAATCGTCGACATCTCTGAGGTCGCCGGCAACTACACGATAACGCTAGATCGCCCCATCACACCCGGCGAGGTTACGACTATCAGCTACAACGACGTCGAGGGCGGACTTACCACCGGTGTCTTCACGTCGCACCCGGGGAACACGAACGGGGCGGACGACGCCGGGCCGACGGATGTGTCGGATCTGGTGGATGCCCTGGACAATCCCGGCTTGTTGCCTTGGGAGCTGTTCAGCAAGGACATGGACCGCAGCGGCGTGGTTACGCCGCTCGATATCCTGACCGCGGTGAATCTACTCAACGGTGCCGATGCCTACGAAGCCTGGAACGGTACGCCGTTGCCCGTGCCGGGCCGTGACTGCCCGTAAGCGTCCGGCGGATTCTCCCGCGGGTTCTCCCACGGTTCCATCAGGCGCGGTCGCGGCGCGCCACCTCACGCGTGGTTTAGTACCTATAGTGCTCGGGCTTGTACGGCCCGTCGACGCTCACACCTATGTATTCAGCCTGCTCCGGACTCAGGCGGGTGAGCCTTGCTCCCAGCTGACCGAGGTGCAGCCGAGCGACCTTCTCGTCGAGGTGCTTGGGCAGCACGTACACTTTCTTCTCGTAGTTTGCGGCATTCTGGAACAGCTCCACCTGGGCCATTACCTGGTTCGTGAAGCTGTTGCTCATAACGAAGCTCGGGTGACCCGTGGCGCAACCGAGGTTCACGAGCCGACCTTCGGCGAGCATGATCACACAGTGCCCGTCCTGGAAGATCCACTTGTCGACCTGCGGCTTGATGTTTTCCTTCGTGATTCCCGGTGTCTTCGCC
>CBDUZY010000235.1:0-5201 GCA_965371825.1 uncultured bacterium | reverse complement strand
GAAGACTGGCGTCGCCGCCGCGGTCGGCGTAACGCCGGGCAACCTCGTGGAAGGCTGCGCCGCGGTCGAGGCATCGAATCTCGGCCAACTCATCCTCGGTCAGCCGCTCGCCGAATACGCCGCTGCGAAGGACGGCCGCCAGAGGGATGTCCTGTTGGAAGTTGTCGAGCACCTGCAACGCCGCCAGGATGTCCCGAACCTCCAACGCCGCGAACAGCGATCCTCCGACCTCGGCGTACGCGGGTATCCCCATCGAGGCGAGTACGCAGGCCATTCGCTCGGCATTCACCTTGGCGGCCCGAAGCAAAATGGCAATGTCACCGTAGTGACGCGGAGTGGCATCCGCTGCCCGGTCGGAGCAGCTCATCCAATCACGGATGCGCGATCCGATCAGGAACGCCTCGCGTTCGATGGGTGTCCAGCGAGCGGGATCGGAGAGGACGCCCGCGCCTCGCGACAGGACCGCTTCCTCGCCATCTCCGTGGCCGTCGCCGCCGTCGTTGCCTTCACCTTCGTCGTGCCCATACGCTCCCCACTTCCTTTCGAGCAGGTGCAGCTCCACGGGTTCCCGTGCGGCTGCGGGATCGATGGGGCGACCGGGCCGAAGCTCCGCCTTGTCGTCGTATTCGATCCCGCCGATACCCCGCCCGTACAGTTGGCGGAACACGAGATTGACGACCTCGAGAATCTCCGGGCGGCTGCGGAAGTTGCTCTGCAGGAACATGGCCCTACCGGGCAGGTCACTGCTGCCTTGCCTTTCCGCGCCGCCTTCCTTGAATCGGCGCAACCGGGCCGCAAAGAGCGCGGGTTCCGCGAGGCGGAAGCGATAGATGCTCTGCTTCACATCGCCGACAGCGAATAGATTGTCAGGTCGCTCTTGGTCCGACTCACGACTGGCAAGCTGGAGAATCGCTTGTTGGATCGGATTGATGTCCTGGAACTCATCGACCAGGACGTGCGCGAAACGCCGATGCAGCGTTCGGGCGACGTCGGAGGGCTCATACGTCCCGTCCGTGCGCGGCGACGCGCCGGTGTCGCGAAGCAGGTCGAACGCGAACCTCTCGAGATCGGCGAAATCGAGCACGTTCAGCCGTCGCTTCCGCAGTGCGTACGAGTCTTGGAAGGCGACGACCAAATCGGCGAGTGTCGCAACGTAGGGCGCAGTAGCCCTAAGACCGCTGATCAACTCGTCCGTCGAGAACACCGCAAAGCGCGTCGCCAGGCGCTTCTTGAACAGGCGTTCCTTGACATGCTTGCTGTAAAGCTCGCTGGCGTCTTTGCACGCTTTCTTGGCTCGTTCGTCGGCGTCTTTGGGCAGCCGAGGCGCGCGGGCCTTGTCGAACTCGAACTCCGCTATCGCCCGCCGGACAGACTCGTACTGCGATAGCTTAACCAATCGGTCCTTAGTGTCGCCGTCCTCGGATGTCGCAATAACCGCCGCCCAATCGCGTACTTGCTTGCCGTAGTCTCGGATCTGCGCCGCGTGGAAGTGACCGGCCAAGTGAGCTTCTTCGAGCACCTCCGCAAGTCTTGCACAGTCTTCCACCTGACTCTCGAGCTCGACCAGGAGTTCCACGGCAAGCTTCCGGACAACGGTACCCGGGTCGCGATTCAGCGAATCGACGGCTTCGCCCAGCCAAGTCTTCGGTTCGGGCAGGGAACCGGCGAACTCGAAAAGCCTCAGAACCATCGCGGCGATGTCACGTTGATCGCCCAGGCCGTAATCCTCGACCAGTTGAACGAAAGCGGGACCGAGCGAGGCGCCGGCACGCGTCCCCGGAGCCCATCCTTCCAGATCGGCGGCACGCGCTCCATCCCCTGCGGGGATGCCAGCCGCATCGGGTCGCTGCCCGACTGCGTCGGGGTCCGTCGATTCCGGGGTCTCGAGTTCCGCGCGGCCCAACGGATCGTCGGGAGTCTCTACACTCGTGTGCAACTCGGTGAAGACGGCGTCGAGCACTTCCTTTTTAAGCAGCGAGGCTTCGTCGGCGTCGAGCACGGTTGCCGTCGGATCGACGCCGGCGCGATTGAACCACCGGCGAACGAGCCACAGGCAAAACGAATGGATCGTGGAGATCTGGGCGGCGTCCACGAGGGCCACCTGCTCCCGAAGTCGGCCGTCTCGAGGGCGGTTCGCAAGCCGTCTGCGGATGGAGTCCACGATCCTCGACCGCATCTCCGCGGCGGCGGCCTCGGTAAACGTGAGCACGAGCAATCGATCGATGTCGCACCGCTCATCGACCGGCGCGTCACAAACGAGGCAGGCACATCGCTCCGCCAGAACAGCCGTCTTGCCCGAGCCCGCCGCCGCGGACACGATGACGCTCCGTCCGGTCGATCGGATCGCCCGGGATTGCTCTTCGGTCGGGGTGAACACGCCGTTTGGCATCTTGGGCGGGATTATATGTCCGCCGTCGTCCGCGTGCATCATCCGGACGACCCGTGGTACAATGGGCACGATCGTGGCGGTGTCGGGCTCGCCCGCTCGCCGTGGGAGTTTCGGGAACGCGACAGGCTGTGAGATCATCCGTGCCGTACCGCCCCCGTCGTCGAACGATTTGGATCGCAGCCGCTACGGCTCTTGGCTGCGTTCACGCGCACGGCCAGGATTCCGCGCCGCAACCCTCCGAAGCCGCCGACGCACCCGATCAATCCGTGGTTATCGTCGAGGGACAGGTGACCGACGCGGTCGGCGCCGGTCTGGCGGACGTAACCATTACGGTCTTCCGCAAGACCGAGCAAGGTGAACGCGGCGAGAAGATCGCCACCGCGACGAGCGACGGTCTCGGCGATTTCGCGGTGAAAAACGACAAGCCGATCCGCGGCGAGGTGATCGTTGTCCTCTCGAAACCCCAGCACGCCGAACTCGTCAAGGAGGTCAGCATCAACCCGGACGAGCTACCGCCGTTCCTGGGCGAAACGCTCGCGGGCAATCTCGAGGTCACCGGTCGCGTCGAGAGCGCGTTAGACAGCAAGCCGGTCGCCGGCGCATCGGTCAATCTCAAGTCAGCCTACCAGGAGTGGTACGAAAAGACGGATGAGGAGGGCCGCTTTACGGTCAAGGGCGTTCCCCCGGGGCACGGTGAGCTCGTTGTGGAGGCTAAGGGGTTCGGGCGCGAGCAGCAGCGGATCGGCCGACTCGAGGAACCGGGTGACATTACCGTATCTCTCAAGCCCGAACGAATCATCCACATCGAGATCGTTGACGATCAGGACAAGTCGATCGCCGGGGTCACTATCGAGTGTGTCGACGAAGAACGCGGTGATTTTCGTACTGTAATGACAGATGATGAAGGCGCCGCTACGCTGCGCGGTGTGCACTTTGACGCCGACATCCTGCTTGTACGCCTCACTCATGACGATCATGTCTCAACGGTCGGGTTCGATGAGACGATTCATCCGCCGTCGGAGAAGGTCGAATCGTCGCACAAACTGGCGATGGCTCGCGCCGGACGCGTCGAGGGTCGAATCGTAGACAAGGTAACGGGCGAGCCGCTCTACGGAGCCCGGGTGATGACCGGTGACGATGCCTACCATGACACTCCTCGCGATTGGTCGGACTACGAGGGGCACTATGAGATCCGCGGTGTCGCGCCGGGGCAGACGGTGGTCACAGCCCATATGTCCGGCTACGCTCCGGAACTGAGGACTGTCGAGGTCACCGCCGGTCAGCCGTCGAGCCTGAACCTAGAGCTCGAGACCGGCGCGGTATTGAAGGGAACCGTGACGAACGAAGACGGCAAGCCGGTCCCCGGAGCGGAGATCACCGCCGGGCGCTGGCGCGGGCACGGTACGCTGGGCCTTCGGGCCATGACGGATCGCGAGGGGCGGTTATCGATGGCAAGTGCTCCACACGACGAGTTCGAGATCGTGGTAACCGCGCCAGGCGCGAAACCCGAGAGGCTTAAGGTGACAGCGGGGAAGGACGGTGATCTCATTATCCCGCTACGGAAGGCGTCACCCGGTGCCATGCAAGGAGTCGTTTCGACTCTCGAAGCCGGTCAGCCGGTCCCCGGCGTCACCCTCACCACAATGACGGGGGAGTCTATCGATCTTACGAAGCTCGAAGGAAAAACGGTCGTTTTGGATTTTTGGGCCACGTGGTGCGCGCCTTGCGTGGTGGAATTGCCCCGGTTGATCGACTTGCACGAGAGGTTCAAGGGACGGAACGACTTTATGATAATCGGCCTGAGCCGAGACTTCGACGCGGCGGACGTCCGGGCATTTATGAAGGACCATCCGGAGATGACCTGGCCTCAGGTTGTCGGCGAGGATGCCGGTGTCGCGGAGGCGGCCGATGCCTTTGGCGTCGTTGCTCTTCCGACCATCTTCGTGATCGGGCCCGACGGTCGAGTCGTCGCGGTAGGTCTGAGTGTCGAGGAGATTGCCCCACGCGTCCGTGCCCTGTTCCAAAGTCCGGAGCCGCAATGAGCGAGTCACCGTCGCAGACAAGGTCAACTGAATCAAAGAAACGCGACGAGCCGCGTGAAGAGCCGGCGTGCCCGCAGGCCTCGACCGGCGGCGACTGGCTGCAACGACTCACCGACGAAGAACGTGTGCGCCCGACCGGGTTCTCGAGACCCACGGGCGAACGATCCATCCGGGCACTTAAGGCGTTGGAAGACGATCGCCTCGTCGATGCCGAGGCGCACATTACGGCGCTTTCCGAGTCACCCCCCGGCGGGTACGCGTGGAAGTGTCAGCTCGGCGGCTTGCTCGCGGTGGCGCGGGGCGATTCCGCCGCCGCGGTTGCGCTGTTTCTGCAGGCGGCGAGCAGTGCTCTTGTCCAAGCCTATGGTCGAGAGGATGGACGCGATGCCGACGCTTTTCGGCTCTGCGCATCGGCCTTGGAGAAGGTTGGCGAGCTCTACCGCCGGCAAGATCGACCGGACGATGCTACCCAGACGCACGTGGCTGCCCTTCGCTTGCGATCCGAGCACGGGTCGTTTGCGGAGCTATGGGAATCGGCGGTGAGCCTCGGCCTCGATGCCGATCTCGGCCGACGGCACTCCGATGCCGCCAAGTGGCACCGGACGGCGATCGAACTTGGCGGGCGAGCCGACGAAGGGGCCGCGCGCACACAGGCGATCTCCTCGACGCACCTGTCGAAGACGCTAATGAGCGACGGGCGCTACGAAGAGAGTGTCGCGGTTGCCCGCAGCGCCCGTGAGCTATGGCGTGAGCACGACGTAGGCGCCGTC
>CBDUZY010000234.1:0-5203 GCA_965371825.1 uncultured bacterium | reverse complement strand
AAGCACAGCGGATCGGCAGGTGTCGCTTCGCTCCACGCTGCCCTACATGCCTCGACAGGCTGAAAAGCCTGTCCCACATACACATTCAGCAGGTGTCTACAATAGCTCGCGCAGGCGGCGTTTGAGGATCTTGCCGGTTGGGCCGGTGGGAAGATCGTCGCGGATCTCTATGCGCTTGGGGGTTTTGAATCCGGCCAGTGACCGCCGGGCGAACGCCCGCAGCTCATCCGCGGTGACATGGGCGTCCTTCTTGGGTATGACAAAGGCGACCGGTACTTCGCCGCGGCGGTCGTCGGCGACGCCAATCACTGCGGCCTGTAATACACTTTCGTGGCCTTCCAAGGCGCTTTCTATCTCGCGCGGGGCGACGTTTTCCCCAGCGATGATCAGCATGTCCTTGGCGCGGCCGGTAATTGTGAGAAAGCCGTCGGCGTCGACGCGGCCTATGTCGCCGGTTGAGAACCATCCCTGGGGATCGATAACACGGCGTGTCTCTTCCGGTCTGCCGAAATACCCCTTCATCACGCCCGGACTGCGAACGAGGACTTCACCGTCCTCACCGGCGGGCATGTCATCGCCTTCCGGTCCCACGATGCGCAGCTCCACGTTGCGAATCGGTTTGCCGACCGTATCTTCGCTTTGGGCATCCGCGGTGCAGGCCGTCACCACCGGCGAAGTCTCCGTCAGACCGTATCCTTCGCTAAGAGTGACTCCGAACCGTTCCTTGAACCCAGCGCGGACGCTCTTGGACAGCGGTTCGCTGCCGCTCATTGCCAGGTAGATCGAACGGAAGGCGTCCCGCTTGGTGGATTTCGTCCGCAGTATGGCGGCGTACATACTGGGGATAGCCAGAATGATCGAAATCCCTTTCTGCTCGACCGTTCGCACCACGGCGAGAGGATTGAACCGCGGAATGGCATAAACCGTTGCCCCCAGAAATACCGGAACTAGGACATTTCCGGTCAAGCCAAAGACGTGGAATGGCGGAAGGATATTGAGGAAGGACTGGCAGGGGTCGATGTTCAGCGTGTGGATCACGTCGACGCAGTTGGCCCGCAGATTTCCGTGTGTAAGCTCGACTCCCTTGGGATCGCCCGAGGTACCGGACGTATACAAGATGACAGCCGTGGAGTCGGCGTCGGAATGTGGTGCGGGAGGGCGACGGCTCAGCATGGCGAATACCATCCGTCGTTTCAGCGACAGGTCCTCGAGGTAGACCGGGCGAGCGGGTAGTGCTTCCGCGAGATCCTGGAAGTGGCGGATCGTTATGATTATGTCCAGGCCGGCATCGTCAATGACCTTCGCGAGCTCGTCCGGGCGGAAGAGGAAGTTCAGCGGAACGGCGATCTTGGACGACCAGAGGATGCCGAAGAATGCGGCCGGGAAGGCGGTCGAGGCGGGCAGCAGGATGCCGACACGATCGAGCCTCGTTTCACGCGAGACCACGCCGCGCAACACGGATGCGAGCCGCGTTAGCTGCCTGTAGGTGAGGGATCTCGCTCCGTCGGCGACGGCCAGAGTGCCCGGCGAGCGGCGGTTGGCATCAAGAAGGGCGTCGACTAGCATTCGTTACACGCTCCCGGATAAGGTCCGCGTTGCCATCTGCGCGCGGCAAGCGTAGAGGCGGTCCGGACGTTTGTCCAGGTCGGTGGTTTGTTCGACGGGCCTGGGGCTGCGAAGCGCGATGAGACCTTACATTACGATGTCAAACACTTGAAGAGCGTCCGCCTCGACAATCTGTATCGTGCGGACTCGGTCCTCACCTCTCTCGGAGCCGGGACGACGGCGTCACTCATCTGCCGTGCGATCGGTCTTGTCCGCGGCGTGGCGCTCGCCTGGCTCATGCCGACGAGCGAGTTCGGCCTGTTCGGTATCGCCCTGGTGATCGTCAACGTGTTCATGCCGGTGTGTGCGGCCGGCTTATACGAGGGGGTGATCCGGTACGCCCCACTGCACGAGAAGATGGGCACGCTGCGTGCGTTTCTCCGTGGTTCCATGGGACTCGTTGTGGGGATCGCGCTTGCAACCACAGCCGGACTTTGGGCGTTTTCCGAGTCGATCGGCCCGGCCCTCTTCGCCGCCGCTGGAGTGGTGTCCAACGCGCCGCCGGGTTCATCGGTAACGACGGGAAACGCCGGCGCGGTGGTCGATCTGAGCCGGGTCGTGTGGGTCTGCGTGTTTGCTCTTGCGGTCTACCAGACGCTCTTGGGACTCCTGCAGGGACTTCGGATGTTCCGGGCACAGGCTGGAGCGGAGCTTCTGTCGGCCACGCTCTTCACTTTGCTCGCGTTGGGCTTGGCGTTTCGAGGCCTTACGAGCGCGGCCGTGGTCATGGCAGCGTACTCGTTCGCATGCCTTGTCGTCGTGGCGATCTTCCTGCCCGGGCTTCTCGCCTTCGCGCGACGGACCGCAACCGATTCCAAAGAAGCGACGGTCGGGGATTCGACGTCGGGAACGACCTTCACTCTGCTTGCTTTCGGCGGCTGGGCAGCGGCGTCCGCGGCCGTTTGGCACGCCCTTTCGTCCTATCCGATGTGGTACCTGTTGAAGGTATCGGGGCCCGAGGTCGTCGGCCCGTTTCACGCGGTACGGATGATCACGCAGTTGACGCAGTTCGGAGCGGTGATCCTGACCGCGGTGGTGACGGCACATGTCACTCGGTTTTGGGAGCACGAGGGGCGCACGGCCGCCCTTCGCCCACTCGCGTTGATGACCAAGGGATCTCTTGCGGCCCTCCTGGCGGCGGGCACGGCTCTTTCCGTTGCCGGACCTTTGCTTATGGGCATCTTTCCACGGTCGATGTCGATCGGAAAGTCGGCGTACGATCCGCTGGTGTTGTTCTTCCTACTTGCCGGGGCGCTCGGGTTGGTCGCGATCCGTCTGAAACTGGTCGAGAAGCCTCGATTGGTTCTCAGCGCATGGCTTGTGGGCGCGGCGGTGAACGTCGGCGTTTCATTCGCTCTCCTGGGATCGGCGGGAGGCACGTCGGTCCCGCAAGCTGTCGCGCTCTCGTCCGCGGCATGGGCGGGCGTCGCCGGAGTCGGCGCCGCGCTCGTCATCTGTCTGGGCCTCGCGGCCCGGGAGAGGCTTGCCGCTGACGGGCGCTGCTTGGCGCTGATTGCCGCGTTGTGCGCCACCGGATTCGGTTGGAGGATCGCCCTGCCGGCCTTCGTCGTCGTCATCGTCACGGCGCTGGCGACCGAATTACTGTTTACACGCGCGGAGCGAAGCCGGCTCCGATCCAGCCTCTCTTTTCGCATAGACCGATAACGGTCTTTCGGTCAGACATCTGCAACGACCGCACCGACGTTCCGTCACCGAACGACACAAGCCCGTCATCGCACGGTCCGCTTAGTAATAACGCAACGCCAATTAGCGGCCGATATACGTGAACCCTTGTATTACGGTTCCGTCAGGCGCTAAACTCATGATCACTCAAACACGGCAATCAGGTGGCGACGCTTCAAGTAGACCATTGCATAGCGAATTGGTCGCGCTTCTTATCGGTCGATTAAGGGCGGACGACGAAGTCCGCCGCGGCATCTGCCTGCTCAACGCCGGACGATACGAGAAAGCGACCGAAGCATTCTCGAGCGCCGAGCGGTTGGGGGCGACTTCCGAAGCGCTCCCGTCGTATCTCGGGGCGTGCCTACTCGGGCAGGGTAAAGAAGCGGAGGCGGCGAAACGGTTCGCCGAGGCGGTGAGCGACGATCACTCGGGCTCGGCGGCGCGCGTGCGACAGGCGCTGTCGCTTTGGTCGGCTGGCGATCAGTCCGGCGCAATTGAGACGCTGCGCTTAGGCGTTCGGACGAACCCGGAGTCTGCGGAACTGCACTTCCAGCTCGGCACACTCCTCGGCGCCCTCGAGCAATACGACGAGGCGGAGCTCCGCTTCACGCAGGCACTCAGCATCGACCGCGACCATACCGAGGCGACGGTCAACCTCGCCCTGTGCAGTGGGCGGCGCGGGGCATTGGACGAGGCTGTCGCTCATCTCCAGCGGGCTCAGGAGCGCAAACCGCACGATGCCCGGGTCGGCGTGTTCCTTGCACAGGCAGCCAAGGCGCTGACGGAGCAGGGGCGGACGGCCCGCGTTCGGGCGAAGATGGCGGAGGTCGATCCCGCGTCGGACGAGCACGGAATCGATGAGCTTTCTCGCTTGATCGAGATCGAACCCGACTTTGCGGACGCGTTTCTCTCGCTTCCGGTCGACCACCTTGATGAACGCATCTTCGCGATGCTGCTCAAGATGCTCGAGAAAGCGTTGGAGCGACAGCCGGAGCACGCCGAGCTTCACCACCATTGTGGGCGAGTGCTCGACCGTCTCGGTCGCCGGGAAGAAGCGATCGACGAGAACGAGCGGGCCGTGCATCTTGATCCGACGATGGCTCGCGCCCTTATCGAACTGGGACGGCTATATCAAGAGACCGATCGGACGACCGACGCGACGGAGCGACTCGAGCGGGCGATCAAGGCCGGCGCAGACTACGCCGACGTTCACTATCTGCTCGGGAATCTCTATCGCAAGCAAGGCTGGGTCGGTCGAGCCCGCAGTGCGTACCGCCACGCTCTGACACTTAACGCCCGCTATGAGGCGGCCCACGAGGCACTGGCGACGCTTCCTTCGTAGTCCCTGGGAATCTTATGTCTTACCTTCTGGAAGTATTGGGACGGGGACTCCTCGCCGAGCTGGCCGCAGCGTTTCGCGATCTGCTAAGCAATGACGGACAGCTGGAGACAAAGGACCTCGAGGCGAACGTCGAGCGTGATCCGGACTCGCTCGAGTGGCAGCGGCAACTGGCCGTCCGAATGCTGACGAAGCGCCGGTTCAGCCAAGCGAGAACGGCATTTAACGCCGCGATCAAGCTCGATCCGAAGGACCGCATATCGCGAATCGGTCTGGCATGCACGCTCGACGACCTGGGATTGACTCGGGCGGCGATCGAACAGCTTTACGAATCGCTCGAACGGCATCCCCGGGACGGAGCGACGCTCTTTGCGATCGGGTTCTGCCTGGAGAAGCTCGGCGAGACCGACGAGGCGATCTGCCTATACGACGAGGTGCTCGACGTCTCGCCGCGGCTGCGAAACGCCCATGAACGGCTGGCGGCGATCCACCTCAAGCTCGACAACGTCGACAAAGCCATCGCCCATTACGAGCACCTGTGCTGGTGCGAGCCGGGCGACATCAACGCGGCCATCA
>CBDUZY010000233.1:0-5215 GCA_965371825.1 uncultured bacterium | reverse complement strand
GGGGGCGGTCAGCGATTCGACGCCGTCAACGGCCACCTTGCCGACCCACAGGCCGACAGGATCTTCAGCCTGCAGCCGGACCGGCAGGTACCGCTCGTAGCCCGCATCATTCCGCACGCGGAGCAGCGTGCGTGGGTACCCGTCCTCATCGCTACCCAGGTCGCGGTCGACGAGGCGTGCATGGTCGACGGCCAACCGCAGGACCTTTCTGGCACGGGGTTGACCGGCGGCATCCAGCGGCACGGTCACGGAGTCAAGGGTGCGCCATTCGGTTTGCCCATCGGCGCCCTCTACCACCGTCGCGTCGTACATAAGCGGTGACGCGGGTGTCTCCGATTCCGCTTCGGCCGGCGGTAGATACGCCACGTACACCTCGCCTTCCGTCGCACGCAGGTTCTGGATTGCGATGGCGTGTTCCGTGATCCCGGGTGCCAGCTCGACGCAACGCAGTGAAGCCGTATCGATCAGGATCGGCCCGTCGTAGCTGGAATTCTCCGCGACCTCGACCCAGTAACCTGTACCGGGCACGATCCGTGTCTGGTCCGGCTCGGTCACCTCCGTGAACGTGCCATTCGGCTCAATCTGATAGACGGCCTGGCCGCGGTGTGCCGGCGATGCATCCAGGTATTGTGAGAACGTAGAGGCCGCAGCGGCGTCGCGGGCAACGTGGAAACCGGCGAGGTTGTAGTCCTTCTGCCATCGCATTGCCCCGGCATGTGGTACGCCTCTGACCGTGAGCGTCGCCTCGGCCGATGCCTCGACCAGGTAGACCCGGCCACCGCGCAGCGTCCGCAACGAGCTGATGACGTGCTCGGGTCGCTCGGGTGGGAACCACACGCGCCAACCCGAGTCCGTGCCGAGCAGCTCGGTCGAATTCCCCACGCCCGGCCCACCATCCGCCGCCGAGGTACGCGATTGCTGACCCGCGCGCGTCCAGACGGCGGTGATCGGCAGACCGCCCAACGCGGCACCCACATCGTCCGCGTCGGGGTCAAGCTCGAGGTAGACCGCATTCCAGCCGGTCTGAAGTTCAAAGCTCTGCTCGATCCATTGAGCAGATGCGGGTCCGCCGCAGAAACCGCCGCATAACGTCAGCAAACACGCGTTTCGAAGAGAGTGTTTCATCGTTCACTACCTCGCCTGGTACGGTTTCACCTCCACCGCAGGCCCGAGTCCTAAGGTAACGGGCCCCGGCATGCCTGGTCCGCCGTATCTCCATTCCAAATGTTCGCCGTCGCTGCTTCGCGCCGGATTTCACCGAATGTGTCGTGCTTCCGGCGGCCGGTCAGCGCGGCGAGTCCACTTCCTCACCACTAGCCAGTTCGAAATCGGATAATGAAACCCGTAAGAGGGGATGGGGGACAGGGGGACTAGTGGAATACGTCGTGTGGTACTGTCGACGCGACAGAAAGGGCATTTTGGGGTCTGCCTACGAGGATGAGCGCGGACACCGAATCACGCCCGCGTCACTTCTAGTCGGACCCGTCGCCGGCCTGTTCGTTCTCTTCGACACTGGATTCCGTTAGGCGCTGCCGCCACGCCGCCGCCGGTTGAGCCTCTCCGAGCGATTCGTACAGGCTCACGATCCGGTTAAGCGCGGCGATCGTGCGGGTCCCTTTGGGGCCATACTTATCTCGAACGGGTTCGTAGCTCTCTAAGAGTAGCGGTTTCGCCTCGGCAAGCCGCCCCTGCTTCGCGATACTCTCACCCAGCGCGCTCTCCGTGTCGGCGATGAGATAATGGTCCTCCGGCAGTTGTTCCTGCCGGATCTCGAGACACTCGCGCAAGTACGTTTCCGCTTCTGAGGGGCGCTCCCGCTGAAGTGCGATTTGACCGAGCAGGCGCAGGGATCGGGCGAGATGCGGGTGAGAAGCCGACAAGGCGGCGCGCCTAATCCGCAGCCCCTCGCCGGCAAGCGACTCCGCTTTGGCGAGGTTACCTCTCAACCGGTGGAAGTTGGCCACATTGTTTAACACTGTTGCCACTTCGGGATGATCGTCCCCGAGGAGCTTGCGTCGCGTGGCAAGCGTCGCGCGGTAGAACCGTTCGGCGTCCTCGTAGTCTCCCTTGCTCTCGAGCAAGCGCGCGAGATTATTCTGTACGTAGGCTACGTCCCGATGTTCGTCCCCGTGCAGACGTTGTGCCATGGCAAGGGCCTCACGGTACAGCGGCTCGGCGGCGACCACATCGCCCTGTATCTCGACAATGGAAGCGACGTTGCTGAGGCTTGTGACCAGGTCCGCGCTGTCACCTTGGTGCACGGCACGTCGGACTGACAAAGCCTCGCTAAGAAGTTGCTCCGCCCCGTCGATATCTCTGATGGCGTAGAGCAGGGCGCCGAGGTCATTCAAGGTTGTGGCCACGTCTTTGTGCCGGAACCCGAGCAAACTCCGCCGCATTTGCAGCGCCTCACGAAACAGCGACTCTGCCTGCTCGTAGTCTCCCTTCATGTACAGCAAAGTCGCAAGGTCGTTGAGGTTGGACGCGACCTCGACGCTATGAGCCCCGACGGAAACGCGGCGAAGCTCGAGAGCCGTTCGGAGATGAGGCTCCGCGTCTTCATACTCACCTAGTGACTGGTAGGTGACGCCGATCGTCTCGTGTATGGCGGCACGCACACGGGGATGGTCAGCGAGCGAGTCTTCGAGACTCCTCGAAGCTTCGTCGAGCACTTCGCGAACGGTGACCGTCTCCCCTTGAGCTTGCTCCGGGTCGACGGAGGCCAGCATCTCTCTAAGAAATCGACTCACTGCCTTCGCCTCGTTCGATGCGGCGATCGCCTCGTCGCGTTGACGGGCGGCCTCGAGCACCCCCCACGTGGTGCCGATCAGTCCTACGGTCATGGCGAGAAACGCGGTTGAGAGTCCCGCCATCAGACCTTTGTGACGCTTGGTGAACTTACCCAGTTGGTACAGCCGGCTCGGCGGACGGGCCACGATCGGCTCGTCACGAAGGTGACGCCTCAGATCGGCAGCGAACTCCGCCGCCGATTGGTAGCGTCGCCCCTTCGCTTTCTCGCACGCCTTGGCCACGATCGTCTCTATGTCACCACAGAAGCTCGTGTCGATCAGACTAAGCCGCGAGGGCTCCTCGTCGCGAATGATCCTGGCGGCCTCGGGAACGGACCGGTCGCGCACGTCGTGGGGCGGGCGTCCGCAGAGTAGCTCGTAGAGGATCACGCCCAACGCATAGACGTCCGAGCGTTCGTCGATTTGTTTGGAATTTCCGGTCACCTGCTCGGGACTCATATAGAGCACGGTGCCGAGTAGCTGTCCGGCGCCGGTCTGCGTGGTGACCGTCATTACACCGGCATCGGTCGCCCGAGCGACACCGAAGTCGAGGACCTTCGGCTGGCCGCCGTCGTCGACGAGGATGTTGCCGGGCTTGAGATCCCGGTGGATCACGCCCTCTTGGTGAGCGTGCTCCATTGCGTCGCAGACCTTGGCGATCAGCCTGAGGCGCTCGCGCGTGTCCAGCGCGTTATCCGCGGCGTACAGATTGAGAGGTTTGCCGCGGATGAGCTCCATCGCAAAGAACGGTCGTTGGCCGAAAACGCCCCCGTCACTTCCGATTCCCGCCATTCCCGCCTCGTAAATGCAGGCAATGCCGGGGTGCTGGAGCTGGCCGAGCATCTCGGCCTCGTGCTGAAACCGGCGCAGCGTACTCGTGGTCGGCAGACCGGACCGGACTACTTTAAGCGCGACCGTCCGTTGCGGATGCTCCTGCCGTGCCTCGTATACCACCCCCATCCCGCCCGTGCCGAGCACGCCGACGATTTCGTAGTGCCCAATGTGCTCGGGCATCTCTCCGTCCGCTCCCGCCGTGCCGTCCTGCCCAGCGGTGAACGCCGGCTTGCACAGGAAGTCGCCCATTCCCGTTGCATCGTGCGCCAGCAGTTCTTCCACGAACGTCCGAAGCGCGACATCGTCGCCGCACTGCTCGGTGAGAAAAGAGACCCGCTTCTCGGTCGTTAGGCCCACCGCGCTGCGGAACAGCTCCTCGGCTTTCTTGATCTTCAACGCATCCATGGACGATGGCCCGTCACGTGTCGGGTCCCGACTTCACAAGGATCGTGTAAAGGAATGTGCGGCTGAAGCGCCACTCTTTCTCGACGGTCGATAAGGATACGCCAAGCGCCGCTGCCGCCTCCTCGTTGGTTAGCCCGGCGAAGTAGCGCAGCACGACGAGGTTGCCCTTGCGCGGATCGGTCTTCTCGAGCTGCAAGAGCGCTTCGTCGAGTGCGAGCACGTCCTCCGCGGGTGGCTCGATCAGCGGCTCCACGTCCTCGAGCGCAACCCTCTTGCGTCCGCCGCCGCGTTTGAGACTGGCTTTTCGACGGGCCCGCTCGACTAGAATCTGGCGCATAGCCTGCGCTGCCGCGGCGAAGAAATGTCCTCTGCTGTGCCAGCTAGGATCATCACTCCCGACCAGACGCAGATAGGCCTCGTGCACAAGGGCGGTCGGCTGGAGCGTGTTCCCGGGGGGAGTCTTGGCCATCCGAGAACGGGCCAGCGTTCGCAGTTCGTTGTATATCAGGGGGAGCAGATCGGCAGACGCGCGCGAATCGCCATCGCTGGCCGCACGCAGCATCTGCGTCACTGGCCCCACCAGGCGCTCGGCCATTATTGAGGCTCCAGAACCCTCTCCGCCCGACTTCCGGACTGGAGCGAGGCGGCCCCAGCTCGCCGGAGTGGAACAGTTCCTCAACGCGGACAGTTGTCGATGCTACCATAAGCGACGGGTCGAGTCATGCGTCCCTGACCACCATATCTTGACGATCAGTCACGCCGGTGTGCCGGTGCCTACAGCCGGTGCATTATGGGACTCATACTTAGTCGTCCCTGAAAAAGCGTGCTGCAGCCCAGCGGGCGAGGCGTCGGCCGATCGTGCTGGCTGACTGGGGACGCCCGGCCTCCGATTCCGTCAGCAAACCGGGACGAATACGCCGCCGGATGGCCTGAACACGCGCCTGATCCGGCAAGTAAGCTGCAGTGGGAGCCGTGTGAGCAGCTCGATTAGTGCGCAGGGCAAACCCCGCCCGTTGCCACGGAGCAATCCCAGGAGTTTGCGCAGGTTCGACCCGGCCGCCGACAGCACGGCGTTGATTGCGTCGCCGTCCAGCCTTGCCAAGAAGCATCGGCGCATCCGATGATCGCTCTTGAGGTGGCCGTGACCTCGATAGCCTTTGTCGACATACGCATCCGTGACGGCCAGC
>CBDUZY010000232.1:0-5226 GCA_965371825.1 uncultured bacterium | reverse complement strand
TGGCATCCCTCGACACCGCCGGGCTCGGTGCTGTGAAGCGGCACCCGGGACGAATGCCCATCGTGACCCTTTTGGATGCTCCTGAGGAGGATACCGAGAGTGAAGCTGCCTGACCCGCTCAAGAGAGATCCCCGCGAGGGGGCGGTCTTGGCCGCCCTTGTTAGGACTCCAGGCTGGCTTCCCGGCGTTCCCGCGAGTGGTGTTCTTCACTGGGACGGAAGCAGCCCGTACAGCCTACCGTCTGTGGCCGCAGGCATCTGGGAGGCCTCCACCGCCGACTACACCCAACGGCCGGTTCTCCTCCCGCTCGCAAACAACCGAGCAACATGCTGCGAGTCTCGGCAAAGCCCGCGGAGATGCTCGAAGGTTGGCAACAAGTGATTGCCCAAGCGCATGGTATTGTCGAGCCGGACGGTCCGAAGACAGATCCGGTGCAAGTTGGGCCAAGCTGTTCGGCCTTGGGAGACGCTTCTGCATTGCCTGGGTTGCGCGGGGGGCCGGATTCGGATATCATTCAAGATCGTGAGCGGCCGTCGTCGCACCGCGTAGAATCTGCTGACAGCGGCTCGGACCACGACGACGTTCGCTCGGGAGAGTGGCTCGGCCGGACGATCGCCGTCTGGCAGAAGTACTCGGCGCGTACGCTGTCACGACCGGACGCCGAGCGGATTACCGCGGCTGGTCTCAGCCTGATCCAGGCGTTGTTGGAGGACGAAGGTGATGAACCTGATCTCGATTTGCCGGGTGAGTTCGCGGGAACAGAAAGAAGGATACAGCCTGGACGCCCAGGAACGGGAGAACCGAGAATGGGCCGAGCGAAGCGGTCACACGATCCTGCGGACCATCCAGTACCAGGAGACCGCGTCGAAACGGAAGAAGCGAGACCAGTGGAATCGGATCATCACCGAGATACGTGACGATCCCAGCGTCGACGGAGCGGTGTTCCACAAGATTGACCGTGCGTCCCGAAACATGCCCGACTGGTACCGTCTCGAAGAACTTCAGTCGGAGCACGGCAAGGTCTTCTTTTACTCGACGCAGAACTTCGCAACAGATGCCACGGGACGACTGAACGCCCGCGTTATGGCCTCGTTCTCGGCATTCTACACGGAGAACCTGGCCGACGAGGTCAAGAAGGGTTTCTCGGAGGCGATCAGGCAGGGTCATTTCCCGCACACTCCACCGTACGGCTACTGCCATCAACGTACGAGCGAGCGTTGCACCGAAGTCGCGGTCGATGAGCCCAAGGCCGAGAACGTCAGGCGCATCTTTGAGATGTACGCATCCCGCAAGTACTCCCTGACCAGTCTTCGTGAGGAGCTGTTCAAGCAGGGAGTCCTCTATACGACGAGGCAGCCCAAGTTCACCCGGTCGTATCTCGATGGGATACTCAAGAACCGCTTCTATCTCGGTCAGATTCCCTGGAAAGGGAAGCTGTACGCTGGCAACCACCCGGCAATTGTCTCCCCGGGCCTATTCGAACGTGTTGAGGCGGCATTCGCAGCCCACAACCGACACAAGTCCCGAAAGTGGAACATCTACTACGGTGGCGGGCTGATCACGTGTGGGCATTGCGAGGCTGCCATGACGGTCGAGATGGTCAAAGGCAAGTACGCTTATGTTCGGTGTTCGAAGATCGGCCGCGATGACCATCCCAAGACGAGGCTGAAGGGCGCGGACGTGGAAGAGAAACTCGTTGAGGTGGTGAAAGGGGTCGAACTTCCCGGCGATGTCTGCGAGTGGCTTCGGGAACTTGCCGTGGCGCACCAGGTTGACGAGACGAAGTGGCACGAGGAGCAGGGCCGGAAGCTGGAGGAGCAGGTCACCAGGCTACGCACACGGCTGGAGGGAGCCTACGTCGACAAGCTGGATGGAGTCATCGCGGCGGAAGAGTACGCGGAGCTATCGGGGAGATGGCGGGCCGAGATGGACCAAATCAAGCGTGCGGCCGCCCGCCATAACGGGAGCAGCGCGGAAACCGCCGCGAAGGCTCGGAAAGTGTTTGAACTCGCGAAAAACCTAGGAAACACGTATGTTTCTAAGAATCCGGTCCAGCGACGTAGGGTGCTCGATGCGCTGTGTTTGAACATCCGTCTCGACGACGTAAACCTCTTTCCTACATATAGTTACCCGTTCGACCTGCTGGCCGAAGGGCGCCGAAATGGGTTCGACTCGGGGCGACAGGATTTGAACCTGCGACCTCAGCGTCCCGAACGCTGCGCTCTAGCCAAGCTGAGCTACGCCCCGTCTTTGCTCCCCAATACGTTACGCGGCCGCGACCGGTCCGTCAAACCGCACTGAAGCGACGGTGTGGCACTTACGCCGCCTGGCAGTTACCGGGCGAGCGAATCTGTGACGTGGTCGGGACGATGACGCCCAAACGAAGTCAATCGGCGCTGGACGCGCCTCGATCCGGGCAGCGCCCAACACTATAATGATGCCCGTGTTCGGGACGAGTAGGTCGGATGCCGCGGTCCTTTGCGGGGCCGGCCTGATTACGGGACTACAGGAGCAAGACGACCCATGTCGGATTTGGCGCAAAAGGACTGCGTGCCCTGTCGAGGAGGCATTCCACCGCTGACACGTGAGCAAATCACGCCACTGCTCGAGCAACTCAACGGGTGGAGCTGCGAGAAGGGGCACCACCTCTCGAAAGCTTTCGAGTTTCCGGACTTCGTGCAGGCACTCGCCTTCGTGAATCTGGTTGGAGCGATGGCGGAGGTGCAGGGACACCATCCTGACATCCACCTGTCATGGGGGCGTGTACGGGTGGAGGTGTGGACGCACAAGATCGACGGCCTGACCGAAAGCGATTTTGTCTTCGCAGCCAAAGTCGACGAGTGCCACTGATAGGCAGTCGAAGCACCGAAGGCCCGGTACACCGCACGCTGACGCGAATTCGTCGCAGCTCCCGGTCCAAATCGCAAGTCAACCGGAGAGAAGCTTATCGAACCTACCCGAGGGGTGAGCGTATTGTACCCTCTGGTTGGATAAGGTGAGTCGTCGATACTTTCGGGATACCACAGATGAAGAACTCAGGCATGTCCGACTGGCAACGGCAGTTTTCCCAGAAGCTGAGCGCCGTTCGTTCCGCGACGCGCGATCAATTCGAGCAGATTGCCGAACAGGCATTGGCCCCGGTCTTCGCCGAAATCGGGGAGTTCACCGGCAAGCAGGATATCCGCGCCTCCGCGCCACTGAGCAAGCCGGGAATCCGAACCTACAAGTTCGCCCTGACCGTTAAGACCTACGTTCTCGTCACCTTCCGGCACACGGGGTTGCAGTGCGGCACCCAGGCCGACTTCTTCGTCCCAGGTGCCGGGCAGCTCGCCCCCATCTGCGAAACCACCGACTTGCCGGAGTGCGATGAGAATTGGTGCGGGCGGACCTTCCAGCAGGCCCTCGACCGCTTCGTCGATGCCGTGACCAAGCTCACGGAGCAGGTCGGTTCCGCGGAACTCGCAGGCGCGGCCGTCTGACGAGCCGGCTCGATCTCTCGATCGGTAGAACGTGCTTGCGGCTAGCTCCGCGTTCGTGAAACACGTCTGCGCCTCGCGATGACCGCGCGGCGTACAGCCACGCCCGCAGGCTATTGAATTCTAGTGCCGTTTCCGGAATGGCACATGTAGTTCTGCGGCACCTAACTCTATGGCGGCCGGCATTCCCGCCGGCCGTCGTGCGCAATAACACTTGCCCGAGAACACGGCCCGCGAGGACGCAGGCCTCAAACGACCACCGAGACCGACGCTACCTTCTTGGATGCGGGGCTAGTGCGGGACCACGTGTCCCGTCATACCTCCGCACTTCGGAACCCCCGTCACAACCCGGTTGTACTTCACAACGGTTCAGATGCATAATGTGGCGTGCGCGACCCGTTGCCCCTGGCCGAGATGCCGGCGGGGCCCCGAATAGACCGCTATTATCCGCTGTCGGAGAAAGACCATGCGAAGTCGAACCCTGGGCGCCGGCACGTTGTGCCCGATCCTAGCCGTATCGTTGTTGTGTGTGAGCCTGCCGGGTTGTGCGACCACCGGCGGCAAGGCCAAACGCGCCGCTATCTACGACACGAGGGCCGACGGCGATAAGCAGATCACAGAGGCGCTCGTACGGGCCAAACGCGACAACAAACGCGTTCTCCTGCAGTTCGGTGCCAATTGGTGTTCCTGGTGCTACAAGATGCACGACCTTCTGGGAACGCATCCGGAGATATCCAAGGTCGTTCTGTACGAGTACGACCTGGTTCTCGTCGACGTGACGACCGTGGACGGACTGGAGCACAACGAAGCCGTCGTCGAGCGGTACGGGGAGCCCACGAAGCATGGGCTGCCGGTGTGGGTCATACTCGACGCGGACGGCCGGCAGCTCACCACCGTCGACACAGCCACGCTCGAACTCGGTGAGGGTTACGACACGGCCAAGGTGCTCGCGGTGCTGAACAAGTGGAAGGCGGACCGGCAATCAGCCAACGCGGTGCTCTCGACGGCCCTCGCTCGGGCGGCTGCTCAGTCGAAGAACGTCTTCATTCGCTTCTCCGCGCCGTGGTGCGCATGGTGCAAGCGGATGGACGCCTACCTTCTTCGCAGCGACGTGGCTGAGGTTCTCAATCAGGCCTACGTCTCGGTCAAGATCGACGTGGAGCGAATGACCGGCGGTAAGGACCTCGAGGAGAAGTACGGCGGAACCGAGGAGACGGGCATCCCCTTCTTCGCGATAGTTAGCCCCAAGGGTATTAAGCTGGCTGACTCCGTCGGGCCGCAGGGCAACTGCGGATTCCCCGTCGAGCCTTTCGAGATCGAGCACTATATGAAAGTCGTCAAGGCCACGGCCGGCAAGCTCGCATCCGCCCAACTGGCGGTGTTGGAAGCGGGGCTTAAGGGCAAGCCGTAGAGAACGCAGCGCCGCTCCTTGTGAGCGGCGCCCTGGCGGATCCCACGCCGCTCGTGACTCACCGCTTCACCGCCGGGTAGTGCAGACGCTGAAGCGTCGCCCGGGCGGTCCGTCCGATTCGGTCGTGCGTGCGTATGACCACGAACAGGTTGTCGAACCCGGCAAGGACCTCTTCCTCGATGCCGACGCCGAGGTCGGTTAGGAGCTGCGGTATCGTGTTGGAGTGGCCGCAGACCAGCACCGTCTTCCCTCGGAACCCGCCACTCATCGGCCGCGTGAAATCGAATTCGCCCGGCCCGTAGAACTGAACCTCGAGTCCCTTCGAGTCGGCCGTGGGCT
>CBDUZY010000231.1:0-5241 GCA_965371825.1 uncultured bacterium | reverse complement strand
AGAAACGGGCAAATTAAAAAAAGCATTGGAGGTTGGAATGATTATTAAGCGAAACGCCTTTCGGAACCTGCCGTCTCTAACCACCGCTCTGGCGGCTATCCTGGCCATCGCGGTGTTACCCGGGATCATAGGTGCCACACATACTGCGGAACACCCCGCATCCCCGGCCGGGGACCTGGCCTTCGACAGAGAAGACCTGGATTTCATCCTTAAACAGATCGAGTTCGCCGAGCGGCACGCCGCGGGTGAAGAGCTGCTCGACATCCTCCCGAATGCGAGCATCCCCTGGGGCCTGCGCACAGTGGACGGCTCATTCAACAACCTGATCCCGGGGCAGACAAGCAACGGTCAGGCCGGCCAGGAATTTCCATCCAATATAGATCGGACCTATCCGGAAGCACAGGAGCTGACCGTCACGCTCGCACCCGGCGACGTGCCAGGGGATCCAACTTCCTACACGCAGGGCAACGGCAAGACCGTACAGGACGCTATGCCGCGCCTGATCAGCCACCTGATTGTCAATCAGTCGGTCGACAACCCGGCGGCGGCCATCGCCGCGGCCATGAATCCGGACTCGTCCATGTCGTCCCCAGACATCAGTGGCGCCGCGGGGTTCGTCATTCCCAATGTTGCCGTGGACGAGGGCCTCTCGGCTCCGTTCAACGCCTTCATGACCTTCTTCGGCCAGTTCTTCGACCACGGTCTTGATCTGGTGAACAAGGGTGGCAACGGCTTGGTCTACATGCCGCTGCAGCCGGACGATCCGCTATTTGTACCGGGGGGCACCACCAACTTCATGCTCCTGAAGCGGGCGTCGCTGGATGCGGGGCCGGACGGTATCATTGGCACCGCCGACGATGTCTCGAATCCCATCAACGCCAACACCCCTCACGTCGACCAGCAACAAACGTACGCCTCGCATTCCTCGGCGCAGGTATTGCTCCGTCACTACACGGTGAGGGACGGCAGCCTGCAGGACACCGGGCGTCTCCTCAATGGCTTCGGCGATGACCACATCCTCGATAACGCGGACGACGGTGGTATGGCAACCTGGGATACCGTCCAGGCACAGGCCCGGGAGAAATTCGGCATCATTCTCGACGACTTCGACGGCGACAACATGCCGATGTTCGCGGCCGACCCGTACGGAAACTTCATCCCCGGATCCGCTGGCTTGCCCCAGCTGGTCACCGACGCTGGCCTGGTTGAAGGCAATGTGGCCGCACCGGTGGACGCAACCCAGGCCATCCGCATCAACCACAGCTTCTTTCTCGACATCGCCCATACAGCGAATCCGAAAGGCCGGAATGGGCGGCGGCTCAGGCCGGACCGGGACAGGGCGATCAATCCGCGCATAGACATGCTCGCCGATGGCCGGCCCCTGCGTGGCCTGCGCCAGGCGCCACCTGCGGGCTTCTATGATAATGAGCTGCTCGGCGTACACTTTGCTTGTGGCGACGGCCGCTGCAATGAGAACATCGTGCTCACGACGATCCACAGCATCTTTCATGGCGAGCACAACCGACTCAGCGAGCTGACCAAGCGTGTCGTTCTGGATTCAGTCGATTTGGTATTTCTGAATGAATGGCTCGACACACCCGTCGCTGAGTTTCCCGCCTGGAGCGGCCTCCCGTTCCCAACCAGCGATGCTTCGCAGGGGAACCAGGCAGCAACCAGGGTGGCCATTGATGCCCTGGATCTCGACTGGAACGGCGAGCGTCTGTTCCAGGCCGCGAGATTCGGTACGGAGATGCAGTACAACCGCATCGTGTTCGACGAGTTCGTCCCCTCGCTCGCCGGACTGAAGGACGTTTTCTCGGGTTTTCACACCAACGTCGACCCCACGATCGTCGGCGAATTTGCACATACCGTGTATCGTTTCGGGCACTCGATGTTGACCGAGACGGTGGACCGCTATGACGCCAACTTCGACGTCATCGGTGCTGATCGTGGTGAGGCTCAGCTGGATCTCCTCGAGGCCTTCCTCAACCCACTTGCCCTCTATGATTATGATGATGCCACGGGAACCTCCCGGCTCCGTCCGGAGGAGGCCATGGGCGCAGTCATCCGCGGCGTCACCCGAACGCGTGGCAACGAGATCGACGAATTCGTGACCGGGGCGCTGCAGAACGGCGTCTATGGTCTGCCACTCGATCTCGGCGCTATTAACATTGCACGGAGTCGCGAAACGGGGGTTCCCCCGCTGAACGTCGCCCGGCGGATGTTCTATGCGAACACCCAGGATACACGGCTCACGCCTTATATACACTGGGTCGACTACCTGGACAATCTGAGGCACGAACCAACACTCGTGAACTTCGTCGCGGCCTACGGGACGCACCCGTCGCTCGCGGGTGTGGACGGTATCGTCGGCAATGCAGACGACCCGGTCACGACCTACGCCGACAGGCGTGCAGCGGCCTGCGCGATCGTCGCTGCGCTTACCGCTGACCCGGCGGCGTATTGCACCAACAATGGCTTTGTTATTGCGCCTGCGTTGCCGGCGGCTACGCCGGCTGATGCCCTGGATTTCATGTTCAGCAGGAACGCCTGGGCCAGCGATCCGGACGGCCGGATAATCACGGGCCTGGACGAGGTCGACTTCTGGAACGGTGGTCTGGCGGAGGAGCGCATGCCCTTCGGTGGCTATCTCGGTTCGTCGCAAAACTACGTTTTCGAGACCCAGATGGAAAACCTGCAGAATGGCGACCGCTTCTACTACATCGCACGCACGGGCACCCTCCACCTGTTTAGCGAGCTGGAGTCAAACTCGTTCACGGCGCTTGCCATGCGCAACACCGATCTGGGTGAGCCCGGCGCAGGGATTATGTCGCTCAACATTTTCTCAGTCCCGACCCATATTCTGGAAGTCGACCAGAGCCAGCAGTTTGATGCTGCGGGTGATGGGACGACAGCCGATCCCGAGGCCGAGGCAGGGATATTGATTCCGCTGGTGATCCGCACTGCGGACGGTTTAACGACTAACATCAACGTTGCCTTCAATGCGGAGGGTGAGTATGTCGTCCAGTACACCGGGGGTGACCACGTCACGATCGGCGGTACTGAGAATAACGACACCATCATCGGCGGCATCGGAGATGACTCGCTTTGGGGGCTTGCCGGTGACGACCGAATCGAGGGCGGTGACGGTGCCGATCTCATCGAGGGCGGACCCGGTGATGACATCATTACCGACCTTTCCGGTCCCGACGTGATCGAAGGTGGTGAAGGCAACGACGCCATCAATAGCGGCAACGAAGAAGACATTATCTTCGGGGACGCCGGCGACGACTTCATCGTCAACCCGAGTGAGTTCGGCGAGATCTTTGGTGGCCTGGGTAACGACTTCATCTTTGACGGGGTCCATCTTGGCCACGTCAGGGGAGGTGCCGGCAACGACTGGATGGAGAATCTCGGCGGCGGTGAAGACCTGTTCCAGGGCGATAACGGTGCGGCACCTGAGGGGGGTGAACCCGCCATCAAGGGCCACGACGTCTTTATCGCGCATGGTGGTAACAACGACGCCGACATGGAAAATGGCGACGACATCGTTGTCGACGGCCCGGGAATCGAACGCGTGGAAGGCCAGCTCGGCTTCGACTGGGTCAGCTTCCAGAACGACGTCTTCGGCGTTAACGTCGACCTGGATCTGACGATCTTCATCCGTCCCATCTTGCCGCCTTCGAACGACACGGTGCTGAACCGTTACGACCGGACCGAGGGTATTAGTGGCTCGCCACTGGGTGACATCCTGAACGGTACGGGTAACGCGCCCGGCCTGAGCGGCGGTAACGAACTGGTGAACTTCGACCTGATCGACGGTCTGGATGCACTGGTGCCTGTGAGCGAGAGGCGAATACTTCCGCCGGATCCCCTTACGGGAGAGGCCCAGTTCGGCTGGACCGGTGGCGAAATCATCCTCGGCGGTGCGGGCAGTGACCTCATCATGGGCGAGGGTGGTGATGACATCGTCGATGGTGACTCCGGACTTGCAGTAGCACTGCAAGTGGGCACTACACTCTTCTCCGGCATGCAGGACCTCTCCGCGGATGTCTTTGCCGGCCTCATCAATCCGGGTGACATCTCGATCTCGCGCGTGATCAGCGACCATGATGCCCTGGATGCGGATACGGACATAGTCGTCTTCACGGGCAACCGGGGCGATTACACGATCGAAAGCGACCTCTCTGGCGTGATCGCCGATGTCGATGGTGCTGTCAGCGATGGCATGCCCGACGGCTACATTCGGGTGACGGACAATCGGGACTTGCCCTTCAATCTTACAGCTGACCTGCTTGGGAATGAGGGCACCGATCTCGTGAGAAACGTCGAAAGGCTGCAGTTTTCGGACGTGACCGTGCTGATCCCCGCAGGTGTTGCTGGCTCCGGCGGCAGCAGCAACAGCCCGGCGATGGGCACCCCTACGATTTCGGGCACGCCTGAACTGGGTATGGTGTTGATGGCTGAGATTGCCGGCGTCACGGATAGCGACGGTTTTGACCCCGGTGCGATCGATTGGGTCTGGGAGTCCGAGCTCGAGCCTGCAAGCGGCTTCTACCTGCCCATCGTGCGGGATAACGGCAACGGCGACGAGACCGAGGTCCACGGCGTGACCATCGATTTGAGTGTGAATGAACTCGGACTGCGCGTCAGGGTCGTGGGCACCTTCCAGGACGGCGCGGGTGTGTTCGAAACGATCCGCTCGGCACCGGTTACGGTTTCGGCCGTGACCACTTCCGGGATCGTGAACACTCGCGGAAGCATTGGCATCGCGGGAACCTGTGCCATAGGCACCACCGCCTCGGCGTCCGACATCCTCGTCCAATGCATCACGCGCGCGAACGGCACGTTCCGGTGTCGCGGAAGCGGCCTCACGCCCGGTACAGTGATCCAGGTGAGCTGTGAGTAACCAAGGAGGGACTGAGTAGAGCCCCGACTCTACTATCCCACCCCGGGGGGCCTGTTCGGTCTCCGGGGGGGAAGTCGGGACAGCGTAAGCCGCCCGCCGCGGTTGGAAGTCGGCATATCAATTAACTACAACGCGATATCAATTTTGATACGCTCACTTTATTAGGAGAATAACGATGTTGTTCAGGGAATTTTTCACTCTTTTGGTTTTTTTCATAACTTGCACATCGACTGCCCAAGCGGACTTTCACAAATGGGAAATCAATGAGCTTTTTTCAAATGCAGACGGTAGTATCCAATTTATTGAACTGTTTACACCCGCTGACGGTCAGG
>CBDUZY010000230.1:0-5244 GCA_965371825.1 uncultured bacterium | reverse complement strand
GTGCCGACGATGTTCGCGGCGTCCGGGACGATATCCCCGCGCTTGGGAGCGAACGACGCTCCGATCGCAACGGCGAGCCCCGTCGAGCTTATCGCGGCATCCGAAACCTTGTGGTCGCGCTGTTCGGTCCCGAAGTCCTCCAAACGGGTGTTCTCGAACTTGACCAGGTCGAGATCGAATGGATCGCCGTCCAGCGATCCGAACCGGTCCAGCATGTCCTCGCCGGTGAATTCAAAGTCGATCGTGCTCAGGTTCAGATCCACGAACCCAAGCGTGAACACCTGAACGAAGAAGTTGATGAAATCGAGGAAGAAACCCAACAGGCAGCCGATATCGATTGAGCCGCTAATGCGCACCGCGTCCGCCGGGTCGTTCGTCCCGCGGTCGAACTCCATGTTGAGCGGATCGCGCTCTTCGCGCGGCACGCCGGTCTGAAGAAGACGATCTCGCTCGACATCGAAGGACACCGACATGTTCTTCTGGACCATCTTACCATTGACATTGACGGTCACACAGACGGCACAGATACCCAGAAAGCACCCGGACTCGCAGTAGCCTCCGAAGTGGGCGAACAGGTCGATGTTGGGCAGGCGGATCGTTACGCCGATCCCACCGTCTCGAGGATCCGAAGTCGTGGAGTCCGTCAGATCCACCTCGAGCGGGAAGTTGTCGCTCTGCAACGCCGTGTTGTTGATGACCATCGTCGTCCACGGGTCGCACTCCACGTCGATTTTCTTGGTCTTGCGCAGCCCTTGGAAGTTCCTGCGGGCCCGGTCGCCGAGGCACCGCTTGTTGCGGTTCTTGAGGGCCCCGAAGAAAGTGTCGATCCCGTCCTGCGTGATCGACAGCACGAACGCACGATCGACTTTGCCCGGTTCAGGTACACCCGCTACCACCGACGCGATCGACGACGGGGCTGACACCACCGGACCGACGGCAAAGAAAAAGGTGTCGTAGGTAGTGTTGAAGTCGGCGTCGACCGCCTGGGCGATCAGGCGATTCGCCCCATGCGTGAACGTCCCCGGAGTGCCACCGCCGTCCACCACAGCACGCAGGTCGGTCTGAGGCACCCACTCGTCGATCGGCACCGTACATGTGGTCGCCGAGTCCACGCCGTTGCCCTCCACGCACATGTGCCCGCTCAGGTCGGCCACGTGGCCGTTGATGTTCACGCCGGTGATTTCTCGACCGTGGCAGGCCTGACCGGTCACGTGCGTCGGACCACCGGCCGTTATCTCGCCCGGAGCCGGGGAGGTGATCTCGATGCTGAACACCATCGACGTGCCGCTGTCGTTGAGGTCGTCGTTGTGGCATGTGGTCGCCGGTGCTCCAGGCTTCTTGGGGAAGACGCCCGGCAGCGGATGGCCCTCGACCACCACGATGTGGCCACCGCACCCCAGGTTCGACAGAATCATGCTGAGCGAATTCGAGGCAGTTCTGTCGACCGGAGCAGAGTTCACGGTCAAGCCGCTTACCGTGACGATGTTTCCGCCGATTTGAACGGTTCCATCGTAGGGTCCGCCGGGAAACGCAGTGGCCGGATCAAGTCCCAAGCCGATCGGCGCCGGTTGGAGGATGTCGACGCCGTCCACCTTGATCGACAACGTGGTCGGGTCAACGAGTGGAATCGCAACGAGAACCGGCGTGTCGGTGCTCTCGGACGCACTTACCACGGTGTCGGCCGGCTCCAGCACCTGAAGGTACGGAATGTTCGAACAGAAGGCCTGCGTCTTGCTCAATCCGTCCTGTGCGGTGACCCGCAGCATGGGAATCGGGGCGAACATTTCGTGGCGTGTGCCCTTGCTGTTCGTCTTGCTGGCCCACTTCCAGTCGGCCGGTGGGATTCGGCTGGCGAGATGAGCGGCCTCACCGGTCTCGACAGGCAGGATCGCAAGGATGCTCCCGTTCACGTCGAGACCCAGAAGCTCGGCTATTACTTCCGTGTTCTCACCGCCGCCGGTCGCGCCGAACCGGATCGTGTGCCAGCCGGTGCAATCGTTCCCGGGCTGTCCTCGCATATAGGGCAGAGCGCACGCTGCGGTTAGATCGGACGAGGCGCATCCCGGATCGGCGTCATCGGTCATCCCGTCGCAGTCGTTGTCGATTCCGTCCGTGCAGGTCGTGCCGGACGGCCCTTCGGGTGACCCGGTAAGAGGGATGGCGCTGCACAGCGTGCCCGCGCCGTCCGCGCTGCAAATCACGGTGCCGGACACCTGGCACGGCCCGACGCCGGACGTGCACGAGTCTCCGAGGGTCGCGAAGTCCTCGTCGACGGCGCCGTCACCGTCGTTGTCCCTGCTGTCGCATTTTTCCGCCTCCTGACAGCCGGGATCGTTGAGATCCACGAGCCCGTCACAGTCGTTGTCGGCGCCGTCTCGGCATCGAAGGGCGCCCGGTCCCGTCTCGACACCGCCCGGGAGCGGTGAGACGCTGCACATGGTTCCATCGTTGCCGTCGCACATGACCTCGCCGCTGTTCTCGCACATGCCGATTCCGACCGAGCAGGGATCGCCCAGCGGGATACCTTCATAGGTGAGTCCGTCGTCGATGATCCCGTTGGCGTCGTCGTCGAATCCGTTGCACAGCTCCGGTCCCTGGCAGTCGTCGCCCGGGGCGTCGGGCGTTCCGTGGTCGACCACGCCGTCACAGTCGTTGTCCTTGTGGTCATAGCAGGAGGCGTCGCCGACGGGTCCCTCGATCTCCGCCGTACTCGGGACAGCATCGCAGACGGCCGTGTCAGGGTCGGCACAGGCCACCTCGCCAATCACGGCGCAGATGCCGAGACCGTTGACGCACGCGGCTCCGACCGGAAGCACCTGCTCGGTCAGGAAGTTCGGGTTGTTGCCGACACACTTCGCCACATCGGCATTGCAGTCGTGGATTCCGGAACACTCCGCCCCGATGGTCGGTCCGCCCACGCACATCCCGTCCACACAGCGTCCGACATTGCAGTCCTCCGTGAGCGTGCAGGGCGCGTCGGGTGTCGGGCCGCCCTCGCAGGTGCCGCCGTATTCGCCGTCGATGCCGAGCAGCGTGAAACCCTCGTCGATCTCGGTATCGCAATCGTCATCGATTCCGTTGCACTTTTCCGTCGCCCCCGGATTGACGGCGCCGTCGTCGTCGTCGCAATCCAGCAGACCGGGGTTCGCGCAGTCGTCGAGGTTGGCACTACCGTAACCGTCGCCGTCGTCGTCTACACACGTTGGATCAGCGGCAGTCGGTTGCACGGAGCGTGACGTCGGGCGAACTTGCTTGGATGGCCGTTCCGCGTCGGCGCCCGCACCCAATACGAACGCGGTGCCACCTACAAGTGCGACCATGAGATATAAGGGAACAGCCCTTCCCCACCCGTCGTCTTGTCGCGGTCGTCTTGATGTGTTGGAAGGATACATTTCTTGATACTCCTAACTGAGGACTGTCCGGAAAGCCGCTACCAAGCGCGGCCCCGAAATGTTGCTAGCCCAGGCACGCTCCCCAATAACCGGTTGACTCTTGGCTTTACGCGACAGCCGCGTTGGGGCCATCGTAGCAGCCAACGGTATCAACCAGCGGTCGGCACCGGCGCGACGCACGTGCCGCTTTCGCAATCCCGTCTCCGGTTTGCCCGAGAGACAACCTCCATAGTACATCAAGTCCGTTTCTGTTCAAGGGGTGGTAGCACAACCAACAACCGAAGCATCACGCATGCTACCTTTCGCGTGGGGTCGAGTCCTTGGGATGGACGCTCGCTGAACTTTGGACTATTCTCGGACCATGGCTATTCGCACGTCGGCGCGCGGCGATTATCGGCCGCGGCGAGCAGTACGGCTGTTAACACGGACAACATTTTACGGGGATCGCAGCCGCGAGCCGTTGCGTTTTCATCGCCAGGTCGGGAAGGTATGAGCGCCGGCCCGTGACGCAAAAGCGATCGCCGGCGACGGGAATCTCAACACCGGTGACACAGGAGCACGTTCCGATGAGAGTCACTTTGACGACGGCTTTTCTACTAACGGCAACACTCACACCCACGGTCGCGTGGGCGCAGTGGACGCAGTACGGTGGCCCCGGACAGGAGTTCAAAGCCGACTGCAAGGGTCTCGCCAAAGAGTGGCCCAAGGACGGTCCGCCCAAGATCTGGGCGCGCCAGCTTGGCGAGGGCTACTCCAGCATCCTGGCCGACGGCGGCCGCCTGTACACGATGTACCGCGAGGAAGGCCAGGAACGGGTGATCAGTCTCGACGCCGGTACGGGGGCAACGCTCTGGGAGTACGGATACGACACCGCGCCCGTGGAACAACACGTTGCCCAATACGGCAGCGGCCCCAATGCGACTCCACTACTCGCCGGAGACCGGCTATACACCATCGGCATAGCCGGCCTCATGCACTGTCTCGAGGCCAAGACAGGCAAGGTGATCTGGACGCGCGAACTGTGGAGCGTGCCACGCGAAAGACACCCGCACAAGTTCGGATACTCGTCGAGCCCGATCGAGTACAAGGACATGGTGATCACGCTCGCCGGTGAGAAGGATCGCAGCATCATAGCCCTAAGCAAGGACGACGGGAGTGTAATCTACGAGGCGCACGACTTCGCGAACAGCTATGCAACACCTACGATCATGAGGATCCGCGGGGAGGACCAACTCGTCGCCTTCATGGCCACGGAGGTAATCGGAGTGGATCCCAACACGGGTAAGCTCATCTGGGATTATCCGATACGGAATCAGTGGAAGCACAACATAACCGCCCCGGTGCTGGTCGACGACGACATGTTGTTCATCTCGACGCTGGAGGCCGGGGCGCGAGGCCTCGAGCTCGTAACGAGCGGCAGCAAGACCGTCGTGGACGAGGTCTGGAATTCGCACAAGATTCGTGTGCTTCATACCGGCTGGGTACGGATCGGAGAGTATATCTACGGGTCGATGGGAGATATCGGCAGCTACTTCCTCGCCGCCGTGGAAGGCAAGACCGGCAAGATCCTCTGGAGGAAGCGAGGGTTCAGCCACGCCAACGTCGTGTACGCCGGTGGGCGGCTCATCATTCTGGACGATGAAGGAGTCCTTGCGCTGGCGACGCCGAGCCCCGACGACCTCACGATCCACTCGAAAGTCAAGATGCTCGAGGCACCGTCACGGACGCCGCCAACCGTGGTAGGGCGGACTCTCTTCATCCGCGATTTCAAGAACATCATGGCCTTGGATCTGGGCTAGACCGTCGTTGCACGGCGGCGCCACCCGCGCCGAGATCACTTGCTCAGTTCACT
>CBDUZY010000229.1:0-5247 GCA_965371825.1 uncultured bacterium | reverse complement strand
CGACGATGTTCTTGTCCCGATCGACGACCAGAACCGCCCGATGGGGCTGGCGGCCCGGCGGGAGTTCCCGCTGGGCCTCATCCAGCGCGAGCAACGCCTCGCGGAGGGTGGCATCCTCCGACACCACCGCGTACTCACTCAGCGGCAGCATCACATCCTTCACGCGTTTTGAGTCTAGAGCGCCGTCCATACTTGCCTCGTTTCAGCGAAACCACGGAGTCAGCGGATTGGCATCACAATTGTAAACGTGCTGCCCTCTCGTGGAGTACTCCTTACGTCGATTCTGCCGCCCATGCCTTTCACTATAGCGTAGCTCACTGACAGCCCAAGGCCCGTCCCTTTTCCAACCTCCTTGGTCGTGAAAAACGGCTGGAAGATTCTCTCCATGTGCTCAGGCGTCATACCCTCACCAGTATCCGACACGGATAAGTGAAGATGGCTGTCTCTCAGTGCGGTGGCGATCGTGATTCTTCCGGGACCGTTCAGAGCGTCCACCGCGTTGTTCAACAGGTTCAGTAGAACTTGTTGTAGCTGGGCCCTGTCAGTGGTAACGGTGGAAAGATCGCGTCCGTAGTCCTTAATGATCTCGACATTGGAGACAGCCAGCTCGTGGCCTAATAGACCGTCAGTCACTTCATCGATCAGATCATGGATGTCTTGCTCCCGCAAATCCACCTCGGTCTTCCGAACAAACTGTAACAGCTTGCGGGTGATGTCCCGACAACGAAAAGCGGCTTCCTCAATCCGCTCCAGGATGGGGACGACCTCCGGCAGGGTGATCTGATCTTCGAACTCCGGACTGATCAGATCCCTCGCCAATCCAGCCTCTTCGGTGATCACCGCAAGGGGGTTGTTGATTTCGTGGGCGATCCCCGCCGCCAACTCTCCCACGGACGCCAGCTTGGCCGCGTGCTCCAACTGGGCTTCCGCCTGCTCAGTCTTCTCCTGAAACTGAACCAGTTTCTTGGCCCGCACCGAAATGACGCAGAAGACAACCAGCATCACACCGATCGAGGTGAGTAGGATTCGCACAAGGCCGCCGGAGAGAGGTCCACTTGCCTTCGTAGCGGGGATCCGAACGATGAGCGCCCAGTCCGCCGTCCGCAACCACGAATAGGCATAAAGGCCTTGCGTTGCCGTCCCACCGCCGCTGTGCGTGCCGGTGGTCGGTGTTGAAGGTGGAACGGTAGATAACTCGTCCATCGCCTCAGCCATGTGCGCGGGGGCGAGTTGGTAGCCGCCGCCTCGATTCACGATGTGGGTGATCACGTCGCTCGAGCCCTTCAGCGTGGTGACGTATTCGTAGATTTCCTGTGGGTCCAACGTCGCGCGGAGAACGTAGTGCTGATCGCCGACGACGCGTTTGACGGCTATGGTAAAGTGCGGGTTGCCTCGAAAGCCAAGGTATATGTCGGTAATGATGAAGCCCTCAGGCTGCCCTCTCAGCTTCGTAAACCACGGCTCCTCACCGTAATCCTGATGTTCCAGCGCCGGAAACGGCCCGGCATACGCAACCTGCTTCCCGCTCGAGTCGAAAAACCCCACGTCGACGAAGGAGGCACTATCCCGCTTCAGCCTCGCTAGCTCGCGGGCCATAGCTTCCGATGAAGCCGGAAATCGCAAACCGGGATCATGGATTAGATTCGAGACGTTGGCCAACCGCTCACGAAGAAACAGATCAAGCGTGTTCGCCTGCGTTTCGGCAATCGAGAGTAGATGCAACTGCCGGCTCTCAGCAGTGATCCAGTGGTGCTGTAGCAGGAAGAAGACCGTCAGGAGGATCACGGGGCCCAGGTAGGTCACGAAGAGGCGGACGAATTCCCGGCGCTGGGACTTGCGACGAGCGCGTAAACCTGCTGCACCTTCCGCCCCACGCTCGGACGCCTGACGATCCGTCGTTGCGTTTCCCATCGCGAGCTCGCACGAACTCTGCCTACGGTTCCCCGTAACCTAGGCCATGCTACTAGCTCCCTCGCCAGAGCACCAGGGAAGGCATGATCATTGCGCGGCGCGGGCGCCCTGAGCGGTCGACGTCGTGTCGCACGCGGCTCCCGGCAGCTTCAGCCGGTCTTCCGGCAAGAACATCGACACCGCAGCGCATTTGGAGACGTCCTCTCGAGTCCGTCGCGTGCGGGCTTGACGGGATTCACTTCCGGCGCGTGCGTCTTCGCACTTGAAGCCGGCGCCCGTGACTGAGTTCCACTACGCCGAGCTTGGGCATTGTCGCCCACACCCAGTACAGCTCCAGCGTTGTTCCGTTTCGTTCTCACGCTGCCGTCTCTCCGTCACAATGACGCCAGACAAAGGACGCATCGCCCCGGATGCGCCCGGTGCTCAGCCGCCCTTCCCAGCCCTTTCACTCAAACTCCTCGCAATGCCACACGCCACCCTCGGCTCTAGGAAACACGCACGTCGCACACTTCTCGCAAGTAGCGCAGAGTCCTTTGTCATTCGACAGCGACTCCTCGGACGGGCACGTTGTTCGAGATTCCACGGTGTGCAGCGCGGATACTACTCTTGATCTTGCACAGGGACCGCTCGACTCGGCTCCACAGAACTCCTCGCAGAACAACACGGGCTCGCCTGCACGGCGCGGGAAGGTGCAGTCACGCTCGTGTATGCACGTACTACATAGGCCACTTGCGGGCGAAGGCCGCTCGACGTGCTTGCCGCCATCACTCTCGTCCAAGTACTTCTCCCCGGAACTGCTTGTGGAACGCTTCGGCCCTGATGGGTCGGGTCGGTCAGGTTTGGAAGAATGCGAACCATGCATCTTGTACCTCCCGACTCCGGCACGGACTGCGGACCCCATTCAATCCTTGTCTTGTGGCAAGCGCCGTGCGTTCCTACGAACACTCCTCACAGTGCCAGACACCGTCTGCCGGTCTCGAAAACGTACAGGCCTCTTGCGTTCCGCACGTGCGACATAGGCCCTTGTACCGCGACGGGTTCTCCGACGCTTCGGGTCTTGGTTCGTACCGCATGCTTGCCGTTTGTCCTTGTGCTACCCGTGCAAGAAGCGTAACAGGAACCAACGGCCCGGCGCCGTTGTCGCTCAGCCCCTCGAACTCCTCGCAGAACAGCACCGGCCGGCTGTCCGGAATCGGGTACGTGCATACCGCCCAGCCTTGGCACGTTGAGCACAGGCCGCGATACGGATTCTTAGATGCTGATTTCAACTGAACTGAATGCTGCATGGTATATCTCCTGGTTTCGTCTTCCGGTCGCCGGTCGCCACACACTCTGTTCCGCGACCGAGCATAGAAGAGCAATCGGTATGCCAAGTCCAAACACTGTCAGTGACCGCCCGCTGTGAAGACGATCACACCGCACAACCCTGTGTTCGGATGTCTTAGTGGGTATATTCGCACTGCCGACGGTGCCCGAACGCGACGGCCCACTTAGCCGATGCCGGAGACAATGCGGGGAAAACCGAACAGGCGGGTAGGGATTCCTCACCGGTCCGCTATTCGCTCGAGAGACAACAGGACGCGAATTCGGCTCGCATCGCAATGTCGCGTGCTTGTGTATTGCGCGGCATATCATGTAAGTCCCCTACGAACAGCCGAGACACTGCCGGTCTCGAGGGGCTCATCTAGAGGACCGCCTGGGCGAAAGTGCTATTATCGCTCCAGCGACTGTCGACGGAGTCTGGCAGGAGCGGAACCCATTTGAAAAGCGCCCTGCACGGAATCGAGAGCCCACTGCCGCGAACACCGATCGTCTCACCCAAGCAGCCTCCTAGAAGCCCCTGTGGTAGTTCTATGCCGTAACCCCGCGGACTTCAGCGCAGCCATGAAACACGGGGTCATACATGCTGTCCCCTCACCCGCTGAGAATCTCTTCGACCTGTCCCTTATCGACGTCCGTAATAAACGGGAGTCCGCTGATGTCAGCTGCCTCATGTGTCAGGCACGCCAGGTCATCACGTGAGAGGTACTTGAGCGAGAACTTTCTGCTGCCACACATGAGCTGGCGGAGGCCCTGACCGAGACGTTCGTAATACGTGTAGAGACCAAGCGCACCGGTCGGAACTCTCTCGAACTCCTCGTCGCCCAGTTCCTTACGGAGCGTGGCGGCGGTAACGAAAATCTCATCCTTCGTGTTCCCGAAACGCTCGATGTAAACGGGTATTTGCCCATCGTCGATCGTTCGGCCGATTGTCTTGCCCACCATTGCCGCTGCGATTGGCGAGCGAGCCATTCCGATCAGCTTCACAAACGGAGCGCCCAAAGCGAGGCCCTTGAAGATGTGATCTTCGAAGGTCATTCCGCCGGCCAGGGCGAGGGCGGGAATAGTGTATCCCCTCTCGGACAACCGCTTGGCGTATTGGTAAAGCAACGAATGGAGCTCCACGGGAGGTACTCCCCATTCGTTCATCATCCGCCACGGGCTCATGCCGGTTCCGCCACCAGCGCAGTCCACGGTGAGCAAGTCGAGCTTGTACTTGGAGACAAAGAGGATCGCTCGGGCCAGGTCGGCCGGCCGGTATGCCCCTGTCTTGAGGAACACGTACTTGGCCCCGGCCTTACGGACCTCCTCGACTCTCTTGGCAAATGATTCCTCGCTGACCATCCCGATGCGCGAATGGCGTTCGAACTCCTTGAACGCACCACGCTCGAACGCTTTGATGACGTGCGAGTCAGTGGGATTGGGCAGCACGACGTAACCGCGCTCGTACAGCATCTGGGCCTTTTTCAGGCTTGTGATCTTGACTTCGCCCCCGATGTTCTTCGCACCCTGTCCCCACTTGAGCTCTACACACTCAACGCCGAGTTGTTCGATGGCGTACTCTTGGACGCCAAGGCGTGTGTCTTCGATGTTGGCCTGAACGACGATGGCTCCATAGCCATCTCGCTGGTGATCCTTGTACAGGCTGACGCGGCGCTTCAGATCGACGGTGTCGACAACACGGCCGTCTTTGATAACGGACTCAGGATCCATGCCGACGACGTTTTCGCCGATGGTCAGTCCCGTTCCGGCCAGAGCGGAGCCGATGGCTAGCCCTTCCCAGTTGTTCGTGGCGACGTTCGTCGAGCCGATTCCGGGGATAATCCAGGGATAGCGAAACTTGAGCCCCTTGTCGTGGCCAAAGGCGACTTCCAGATCAACGGCCGGGAAGATCGCCTTGTCGCTGTCGGCCTCGATTCCATGCGCTCCGACGGCCGTACCCATGATGTTGATATGCGAATAGTCGACCGGGTAGGTCTTCTCCGACGCCGTCGTGATCACACCGAACGGTTGTGG
>CBDUZY010000228.1:0-5271 GCA_965371825.1 uncultured bacterium | reverse complement strand
CTGTTACGGTGTCCATCTTCATTCACTCCTTGTTCAATAAGAGGTGCGAAGAGCCGGCTGCGGTGAAGCACACGGCATCCGTCTCGCCCGATTGAGACCGCTAAGCGTCGGCGCCCGGCGTGTTCGCCCGCGTCAGGCGGCGACGTGCCTGGTCCGACGGCTTCCGACCGTCAGCGTACCACTCACGGGGCCGCCCGAACAGGGTGGGGAGCCTGGGCGGGCGTCCCGGACTCCACGCAGGGCACGCCACGTGCACTGTAGACCGGCAGACCGGCACGAGAACGCCGCCTGTGACACACCCGCCCCCGGGTGTGCATGCTGCTGCTGAGATTCCCCCAATCGAGGGCGGCTGGGCCACGCGTGCCGCGAGAGACGTACTAGGGTATATTGGCGCCGGACCGCACGGGATCCGATCGACCGCCCGCGTCGGCGTCGGGTGTCCCGGTGTGGGAACGGGCGGATCGAGAGCGCGCCCGAAAAAACGGTCGACTTGGGATAAAAATGACAACAGGTGCCAAGAAGGTCTTTCTGTCCGTCGGGCTCATCGCCATCCTGCTTACGGCTGGATCACTGGCGGCGTGGGGGCTCCACTCGACGAAGCCGCCGGCTGAGCGCACCGCGGAGCCGCCTCCGCCGCTTATGGTGAACGTGCGCACGGTCGTGGAGGAGGACGTTCAGGAGTATTTCACCGGGTATGGCAGCGCCCGGGCCGAGACCGACGTACTGCTGGCCGCCGAGGTGCACGGCCTGGTGGTCGAGTTGGCCGAGGGCTTAAACGACGGAGTCCACGTCGAAATCGGGCAGTTGCTGGTGCGAATCGACGACCGCCAGTACCTCCAGCAACTGGCGCGGGCCGAGGCGGCCGTGGCGGACCTCGACGCCCAGATCGACCAGCTCGACGTCGAGAAGACCAACATCGCACGCCTGGCAGCCATCGCCGAACAGGAGGTCGAGGTCACCCGCAACGAGATGGCCCGCGTTGCCGGCCTGTACGAGGAAAAACAGGCGGCCAAGAAAGAATACGACTTCGCCCGCCTCGCCCTCCAGCAATCGCGGCGCCAGCTACTCGGATACCAGAACCAGATTGACCTTGTCGCGCCCCGGCGAGCCGGGTTGCGGGCTTCGCGGGCCGCCCGGATCGCCGACGCCGAACTCGCGAAGTTGGATGTCCAGCGCTGTCGCATCACGGCTCCGTTTACGGGCCAGGTTGAGTCGGTCTCGGTGGACGTTGGCGATCATCTAATGGTGGGGGCTCGGATACTGCGTTTGATTTCCACACGTCTGGTCGAGGTGCCGATCGAGCTTCCAGCCTCCGTGCACTCGCGGCTCGAGATCGGTGCAAACTGTCGACTCGAGGCCGACAGCATGCCCGGTATTCATTGGATTGGGAAGGTCGCCCGAATCGCACCGTCCACGGATTCGAGAAGCAGAACCTTCGCGGCCTACGTGGAGGTCGATAACGACAAGCAGCAGACCGCGCTCGTGCCTGGTTATTTCGTAACGGCCCGCGTGGAGGGGCCGATGTTCAGGCAGGTCATGGCCATTCCTCGCGGCGCGATCGTCGGACCCGAGGTGTATGTGGTCAACGATCACGTCGTACACACCAAAACGGTCGAAGTGGACAGGTACGTGGGTGAGCGGGCGGTTGTCAGCGGCGATCTCGTGCCGGGCGATCTTCTGGCCCTCACCAATCTCGACGTCCTCCACGACGGTATGACCGTGAGGATTGGGTCCGTGGCTGACGGCCCGGACACCACGACCTCTCCAGCCCGAGCCGAGGAATCGCCCAGTGGTGAGTCGGTCACGGGTGGAGGCGGCCGATGATCTCACTGCCTCGTTTCAGTGTAAACAACCCCGTGCTCGTGAATCTGCTCACCTGGACAATGGTCGTGGGCGGCGTGTACTCGGCGATGACACTTGTGCGCGAGATGTTCCCCGAGATCACGCCCAATGCCGTGCTGGTCAGCACAATCTACCCGGGGGCGACGCCGGCGGAGGTCGAGAAGGGCATCGCGATCAAGATCGAGGAAGCGATCAAGGACATCGAACAGATCGACGAGATCAAGACCACCATCGGCGAGGGGCTCAGCAGCATCATGGTAATCCTCCACAGCGATGTGGAGGATGTCAATCAGGCGGTCACGGATATCAAGGCCGCGGTCGACACGATCCGTTCCGAGGACTTCCCCGAAGACGCCGAAGAGACGCGGGTCATCAAGGTCGAGCCGTCGATCCCGGTGATCAATGTTTCGTACTACGGCGACCTCGACGAGCAGACGCTCAAGGACACCGGAAAGCGCCTGCGTGATGACCTGCTTATGATCCCCGGCATCACGGAGGTGGTGCTCCAGGGGACGCGGGCCGACGAGATCAGCGTCGAGGTAGCCCCGGCGCAACTCAACCGATACGGCCTGTCGCTACCGGGGATCGCGGATGCGATCACAAGAGCCAATCTCGATCTTCCCGGCGGGCAGATCAAGACCGCCGATGCCAACGTCGCGGTCAGGACCATAGGCGAAGAGGATCAGGCGATACCTATCGGCGAGATCATCGTTCGCAGCGATCCGTCGGGCAAACTCATTCGACTGAATGAAGTCGCCACCGTCGTGGACGGATTCGAGGAGTCCGACGTAACAAGCCGGTTCAACGCCGAGCCGACTGTGGTGACTACGATCCTCAAGACACCGCGTCAAGATGCCATCGACATCGCCGAGAAGGTCAAGGCCCTCGTCGCCGGCAAGATGCACCAGCCGCTCGAGCGCGACTGGCTGGCGAAGTTGAAGCACAGGCTCGGCATCCCCAGCGAGATCGAGCGTGTATACGAAGCGGCGTGGAACGACCCATACCTCGCCGGCGGAAGGCTCAAGACCTCCACGAATCTCGCACGCTTCATCGAGGGACGACTGGACCTGCTCAAGCGCAACGGCCTCTGGGGACTGCTGTTCGTCTTCCTCTCGCTGCTGCTGTTTCTGAACTGGCGTGTGGCACTGTGGGTGATGTTCGGTTTACTGTTGGCCCTCTTGGGAACCCTCATAGTGATGAGGGTGATGGCGTATTCACTTAACCTTATCAGCGTGTTCGGGCTGATCGTCGTACTCGGACTCCTGGTCGACGACGCCATCATCGTCGGCGAGCACGTGTTCACTCGTGTCGAGGAGGGAATCGAGCCGAAACTGGCGGCGATAGGCGGCGCCGAGTCGGTCACCTGGCCTGTGGTGTGCGCGATCGTCACCACCATCGTGGCCTTTGCCCCGCTGCTCTTCATCAAGGGTCAGATCGGGGACTTCATGGGCGTATTGCCGGTCATCGTCATGTGTGCCTTGGGCGTGTCACTATTCGAGGCCCTTTCGATTCTACCGTCCCATCTTGCCGAGTGGCTAAAGCCGATCGATCCCCTTTCCGGGGGGAGAGTATCGAGCAAAGCGCGCCGCCTGTTCGCTCGAATCCGGGCCCTGCAGGCTTTCGTGCTGAAGACGGTCCTGCTCGGCGGATACGAGAAGCTCCTGCGCAGGGCCGTGTCCTATCGTTACGTGACCATGGCCGCTCTTACGGCCGTCCTGATCGGATCGCTGGGGATGATCGCCGGCGGGCGCGTGCCGATCGTCTTCGTGCAGAAGATGGACTCCGAAACGGCGATTGCTAACCTCAAGATGCCAGTCGGAGTCCCGATTAGGGAGACGGATCGGGCCGTTCGTGTCGTCGAGCAGGCGGCAATCGATCTCGGCCCGGAGCTGGACTCCCTGTTTACAACCATCGGAATCCAGTTTTCCGAGGACATGCAAGGTGTCTCGGGCGGCTCACACCTGGGCCAACTCATCATCGAGCTTACGCAAATCGAGGATCGCAAGCGCGACAGCGAGGAGATTTTGCGGGAACTGCGGTCCAAGACTCGTGACATCCCCGGTATCAACGCCCTGAAATTCAGAGCCATGCACGGCGACGTGGGTGGAACGGCCATCCAGATAGAAATCAGTGGCGAGCGACTCGGCGATCTGGTCGAGGTCGCCAACCGGGTCAAGTCAAAGCTGGGCGGTTACGGCGGGGTGTTCGACATCGACGACGACTTCGATGCCGGTCGCCGCGAGGTGCAAATCGAACTGCTCGATTCCGCGAGGGCACTGGGCCTGACTACTCAGTCGCTGGCAACACAGGTTCGTGCGGCGTTCTACGGCCTCGAGGCCCGCAAGATTCAGCGCGACCGCGAGGACGTCAAGATCATGGTTCGCTATCCCCAGGCGGCGCGCGAACACATCTCCGACATCGAATCCATGTGGATCGCCACCGGTGACGGGATTCTCGTTCCCTTCAGCGAGGTGGCACGGGTGAAGGAAGGGCGATCCTACGCCTCGATCAAGCGCAAGGATCAGAAGCGGACGGTAACGGTGACCGCCGATGTCGACCAGTCCGCTGGAAACGCTCGGCGGATCAACGCCGAAATAGCCGCGGCATTCCCCGCCCTCGAACGCGAGTTCCCCGGAATAACCTTCGAGTTTGGGGGCCAGGCCAGGGAGTTCGCCAAGGCGTTCGGGTCGCTGTGGCGCGACTTCGCCATCGCCGCCATGCTCATTTACGTCATACTGGCCGCCCTGTTCAAGAGCTACGTCCAGCCGATGATAGTCATGACCGCGATTCCGTTTGGCATAATCGGGGCCGTCGCCGGGCACTTCCTGATGGGATACCCGATCACGATCATGTCGCTAATCGGCCTGGTTGCTCTTACGGGCATAGTGGTGAACGACTCCCTGATCCTCGTCGATTGGATCAACCGTCGACGGAGGGAGGGGGTACCTTACCAGGAAGCAGTGATCCAAGGCGGTCGGGCTCGCATGCGTGCCATCATGCTGACATCGATCACCACGGTCCTCGGGCTGGCGCCGCTGCTCCTCGAAACGTCGTTTCAAGCTCGGTTCCTAATACCGATGGGGATTTCGATCGCCGCCGGCCTGGCCTTCGCCACGGTTCTTACGCTGCTCGCCATACCCTCGCTGTATATGATCGTCGAGGACGCCAAGGGGATCTTGTCCCGTGTTGGATCCACGTTCGGCATGGCCCCGGCGACCGCGTGAGCACGGCGAAGGCCCCCATTCCCGGTTGGCCCATATTTCTCGCCACCGCAGAGAGCGCAGAGTTCACAGAGGTGGTCTCAAGGTACTTCACAGAGCTGACGATCTCTTTGGCTGACGAAAAGCTCAACCGGCGCGAGCGACAGTGTGTTTTCGACGGACCGGCGGCGTTCTGATCGCAAGCTCGTGCAGCCGGACGGCCTCCGCG
>CBDUZY010000227.1:0-5274 GCA_965371825.1 uncultured bacterium | reverse complement strand
AGTGCCGGGGCGTGCTGCACCGGAGACGTCTGTGCGTTTGTCCTTACGATAACAGACTGTGAGACGTCCGGCGGTGATTTCGCCGGGTTGGGTACAAGCTGCGACGATAACCCGTGCGTGCCCACGGGTCCGTGCTGCATGCCGTCAGGTGAGTGTGAGGACGGCTTGACTGAGGCCGACTGTGTCGGACAGGGCGGCGCATACCGCGGCGACGACAGCGCGACCTGCGCGGAACTCGGCGTCGGATGCGGCAAGGGCGCCTGCTGTGTGGATCAGGTCGGTTGTATAGACGCCAACGGGTCCGGGATTGATCCGGACCTCTGCGTGGTCACCTTGGAAGGGACGTTCCGAGGCGAGGGGACTACATGCGAGACAATCGATCCGCGCTGCCCCGGAGTCTGCTGCTGGGACCTGTGCTCCGAAGACGTCAGCCCCGAGGTGTGCCAGTCGAAACTGGGTGGGACGTTCATCAGGTATGACGAAGCGTGCCCTGTCGAAGCCCAAGATCCGGATCCATGCGACTCAGTCGTTGAGGACAACGTGCGGGCGTGCTGTCTGGACTCCTCGGAGTCGTGCGTTGACGTCTCGCTGCCATCGGTCTGCGATGACCTCGGAGGTATATACGACCCCGCTAACGGACAGACGTGCAGTGAAGGCCTTTGCGCGTTACCGCCGGTGGTGGGTGCCTGCTGCGATCGAGTCGCCATTGATTGCGTGGACGGCGTGGAGCACGGCAACTGTTCGGGGTTCGGACTGCAGTGGGCCGCGGATGTCCTGTGCGACGACCTCGATCCGCCATGTGTTCCTCTCGGAGCGTGCTGTAACCGGGCGGAGCTGATCTGCCAGAGCAACGTTCCCGAGCCGGACTGCCAGGGCGTTGACGAGGAGTGGAACGAAGGTCTGTTGTGCTCCGCTGTGGATCCGCCGTGCAGGCCGCCCGTCGGGGCTTGCTGCAACTGGGCGTTGTACGCATGCAATGACGAGGAAATCGCCGACGATTGCCTTGGAGTTGACATGGAATGGAGCGAGGGCACGTTGTGCTCCGAGCTGGACCCGGCCTGTGCTCCGCCTGTCGGGGCGTGCTGCGACTGGGCGGCGTTTACCTGTGTCGACGATGCGATCGAGGCGGATTGTATGGGTGCCGAGATGGAGTGGCACGAGGATGTGCTATGTTCCTCGCTCGATCCACCGTGCCCGCCGCCGGTCGGAGCGTGCTGTGATCTGATCTTGTATGTGTGTACCGACGACACGTTCGAGGTGAACTGCTTGGACGTCGACATGGAATGGACGGAGGACGCGCTGTGCTCTGAGCTGGATCCGCCGTGTGTTGCCCCGGAGGGAGCGTGCTGCGACCGGGCTTCGCTCACCTGTGAGGACGCTGTGGTCGAGGCGGATTGCACCGGCATCGATATGGAGTGGCATCAGGATATGATGTGTTCCGCTCTAGAGCCGCCGTGCGCTCCGCCGGAAGGCGCCTGCTGCAACGGCGAAGCGTGTACGATCGAGACGGCGGAGTCATGTGGGCAGGCGGGCGGAGTCTATATCGGTGATGATGAGCCGTGTACGGTGGATCTCTGTGTGCTCGGCGCGTGCTGCGATGCGGATTGCATTTGCTCGGGTGACAACCTGGTCGCGCACGAGTGCGACGCCCTGGGCGGCCGGTTCCACGAAGGCGAAAGCTGCGCGACCGTCGTGTGCGCGCTCGAGATCGAGTCGAGCTATCCGCCGGACTGCGCCATCGACGCCAGGCAAGCCGTGGACCCGAGTGACAATGTGACGCCCGTGGGATGGACGTCGATCGATTTGGTCTTCGGGTGCGGCACCGCCAACCTCGTCATCGAGGACTTCGAGGTGACCGTGAGCCCGAGTGGGCAAATCCCGACTATCGACAGCCTGACGCCCGCTGGTGCAACGGTGACGGTAACGCTCGACTCGCCGATCAATACCGCGACTTACACCTGTGTCAAACACATCGCCAGCGACACGCAGGCGTGCCTCGGGTACCTGCCATCCGACGCGAACGGAGACGGGGCGAGCGAGCCGATCGACATCACCGACTTGGCGGCGCACCTCGCCGGCACTTACGATCCACCGATGGCGCTTTGGCAATGCGATCTCGATCGCAGTGGCGCGTGTTCGTCGTTGGACGTGTTGAGAGGCGTGGACTTACTTAACGGTGCGGTCGACGGTGTCTCCTGGGGAATGGCATCGCTCCCGGTGTGTCCCAGCACAGCCCCGTAGCGGACGGACGCGTTAACATCGAACGCACGCTGGTCGCCCGCAGCTAGCGGTCCGGTTGCGTTGAGGTGCCGCCTATCAGACGGTGAGCGTTGCTTCCGCTTCTTCGAGCTGCTCAGGCAGATTCGCCCGAACTTCTTCGATCTGCTCTTGGGTAATCTGGAGTGTGTCGAGCATCTCTTGCGTTATGGTTTCGTTCCGTGCGGTCAGGTAGACACCGATGCGCTCCTCGCAAGCGAGCACGTCCGCTACGCGAATGAGCATGGCCATGTTCTTGAGCTCGGCGCTCACGGCGTCCGGATTGTGGTGGAATCCCACGGCTGCACGAAGGTGTCTGGGGAACTTCCATTTGGTGGTGAGGCCGACACCGAAGGCCTGGTGATCCGCTCCGATGATCTCCCGCTCAACCTCCAGGAAGTCCAGATCGGTCTCGGAGCAGCGGTTGATCACTTCGGTGAACTGATCGGGAAAAGTCTGGCGCTCGACGAGGATACCGATGTCGTGGATGAGACCGGCGAGGAAGAGCTCATCCGGGAGTACCGGATTCGGCGAGCACCTGCCGATGCTCCTGGCGACGACGGCCACGGCGAGGCTGTGACGCCATAGATCGGCGGCGCTGAACTGCTGCGATATACGCTTGCCCTTGAACAGTCGGGCGATCGACGCGGCTATAGCGATGTTCTTAACCGCCGACAGTCCGAGAAGGATGATGGCCCGGTCGACACTCGCAATTTGCCCCGGCAGGCCGTAGAACGCCGAGTTGACGACCTTCAGTACCTTCACCGACAGGGCTGGGTCATTCTTGATCACCTTATGAAGGTCGTGAGCGGTGCTCTTGGGATCCTCCACTATCTCGATGATCTTGATCGTCACCTCGGGCAGCGTGGCGATGTCGCCGATGGACGCCAGCGCCTGATTCACGACCTGCTTGGTCTTGTCGACTGTATCTACGGTCATGATCCTTCCCGGCCTCTTGTTCCAACACGGGTATACCCAGTCCGGTCCACCTTCGGGGGTTTATCGTCAAGCAGTGTGGGACGAATTAGCGCGGCCGCGGCATGGAACCCTAGTAGGCATTGACTTTCTTGCGAAAGCCGTCGGAAAGGGAGGTCTTCGCCAGCAGGTCAGCGATCCGTTTACCGGCGGTTCCGTCACCGTAGACCGTGGGACTACCCATTATCGGTCGCTTGCGCCGGGCCTTCTCGACCGCCTCTCGGATCGAGTCGAGCGTCTCGTCAGCATCGACCACGGCATTGCCGCTTCGCTCTCGACCTAGCTGGCGCGGTCCGATATTGACAACGGCTGTGCCGGCAGTGGCGGCCTCGATTATCCCGCTCGACGAGTTGCCGACCAGCAGATCGGCATCGATCAGACGGCGCAGGTATGTGTCCCGATCGAGCGAGCGGACCACTTCGAGATTTGTGGGGCCGGTGCGTCTTCGATGGGACGCAATCGCCTCGATAGTCCCGCTATGTCCTCGATCACTGTTTGGGTAAATACACGTGGAATCGAATCCACCTTCGTCAACGGCCCGCAGAACGGCCGACATCACCCGTCGTTCGTAAGCAGGTGTTCGACCGCAGGCGTGATGGAGGATAAGTGCCTTGGGCGTGCCCGCTCGGTCCCGGCCGTTGCGTTTCGCCGCGGATACCAGTTTCGCAAGATGGTCCAGACCGGGCGCTCCCACCCAGTGGACCCGCTCCGCCGTCTCTCCCATCCGGATTATCCTGCGCTGAGCAGAACGGGTTGCGGCGAGGTGCAAATGGGCGAGCTTGGTGATGGCGTGCCGCAAGCTGTCATCGAAGTCGCCGGGTGCAAGATCACCGCCGTGGATATGGGCTAGAAGCCGTCCAGTGGTAACGGCCGCGAGAGCGCCGGCCATCGCCTCGATGCGGTCGCCGAGTACTAGAACGATGTCCGTTTTCGCTGCCTCGCAAAACCTTGCTATTCCGTCAACACCGCGGGCTAGACCGGCGGCTTGATCCAGGGAGGAATCGTCGCCGCACTGCATGGGAACACGTGCATCCACGCCCCATCCGTCATCGAGAATGTCGTCGACCGTGTGTCCGAACCGCCGAAGCAAGTGCATTCCGGTGACCACCACCTGGAGTTGCAGACTGCGGTGCCGGGAGATCGCCTCCATAGTGGATCGAAGCAGTCCGTACTCGGCCCGGGTGCCCGTGACCACTGCGATGCGACGGCGTCGAGCACGTCCCTTCGCCATTACTGCACCATCTCCCATGACAGCGTCGTGTCACCGGGTATGTCGACGGCCGCCCGCAGCCCGACCAACCCGTCGAGCTCGCTCGGAGGGATGCCGGTACCGGGACGCTTGAGCGTGAACATCGACGCGCTTAGCCTCGCTCCGGCGGCGATATCGACGGCGGCTACGACGCTCTTGCGGGCGATCTCACGGACGCCGGTCTCGAGCCCGGTCATGCCGATTCGACCCTCGCCGAGAGCCTTATACGCATCGCGGGCGCCGGCGATGTAGCCGGCGAGCTGCTTCGGATCGAGTGACATCGACTGGTCGGGGCCCGGTGCGGACCGATCCGCCGTGAAGTGCTTCTCCAGGGCGCTTGCACCGGCGGCGACGGCCCATCCGCCCGTCTCGACGGACGTCGTGTGATCGCTCAGCCCGACCGGTACATCGAACTCCTTTCGCAGGGAGGCAATAGCGCGCAGGTTCACTGCCGACAGCGGCGTGGGATAGCAACTGACACAGTGCAGGAGAATCAATCGCCCGGCGACGTCGAGTCGTTGGAGATGGCGAACGATCGTGTGGATTTCCTCGGCGGTTGCCGCACCGGTCGAGGCGATCATGGGCAGGCCCGTCGCCGCGACGGCGTCCAGAAGCGGTGTGTTCACGAGGTCGGTCGAGGCGATCTTGATCGCGGCGGGATCGAGTTCGACCAACTGAGCGAGATCGGACTCGCCGAACGGAGTCGCGATAAAGAGGATGGAACGCTCGTCGCACCGCTGCCTGATACGAGTGAAGTCTCCCGAGGTCAGCTCGAGGCCCGACAGCATCTCGCG
>CBDUZY010000226.1:0-5291 GCA_965371825.1 uncultured bacterium | reverse complement strand
GGGCGTCTTTGTCGCCGGCTCGATCGATGCCCACGCTGGCGTCAACGACCTCGCGCGGGGCCAGGATCGGCACATCGCCGCCGATGAGATCGCTGAGGTAGCGGGCCGTAGCCACCAGAAGCTGGATCCACTGCTCCGACGCCTCCCGGCCTCCCGTGTGCCAGTGGTGTTCCGCCCAGCTACGCTCCAATTCGTAGAACTCGGGGTCGTCGCGCATGAGGGCGATCAGCCCGATGGCGTCGTGAGTCTGCCCGTCTGGTCCATCCCCACTAGAAATCTGTAGTCGATACACGAGCTCGAAGGTCGGTTCGATAGATTTGGTGTCCATCGTGCATGCAGAATATGCAACACGCTCCAAAATGTCAAGCGGCCAGTGCGAAGAATCGACGGATCGGCGTAAATTTGGCAAATCGGGCAAAGAGGTTGACTGATTCTCCGGCTTGCATCGAAATAGAATGCGCAGTACACTACGTGGTAGAAGCATGTACAGGAGGTACAATATGGACCGCGAACAGGCTGAGGCAGTCGCAGCGGCCCTCCGCGACATTCGGGATCGGGTCGGCGACATTCTTGAGGAAAGCCCAGCGTGCGGCAGGCTCGCCGGCGAAATCCTTCGGGCTCTGGGACGCGTCGAAGGCGCGGTGTTCGGGCAAGATCCCGCCCCACCACCTAATGGGAGGGGCGTCGGCGCTGAACGCTTGCATAACCGCAACAAGCCCAAGCGCTACATCCGCGAAACAGTCGGTGGCCAGGAGGTCCTTGCCGAGTATCGCCACGACAGCTCGATCCCACTCCGGTCTCCCAAGGAGGTCCTTGACGCGATCGCCGATGCGCTTGGGCGAGCAGCGGAGTCATTATCCTTCGAGGAAGTTCAGGCCGAGCTTTCAACGCGATTCGGGCAAGAACCGCCGGACTACCAGGCCAGGATCGCCCTGCGGTTCCTCCAGTCTGCCAATGTGGGCCTCGTCGCTCGTAGCCAGGCTCGGTACAAGGCCATCGATTCGCGAAAGGTCAAGCATTCAACGAAGAAGGCATGGGAGACGCTCGAAAGATGAGGGCGCATTCCTGTCCGACCATTCCCGGCCTACTCACCCGGCCGAGCTTTATTGGAAGCCAACTACAAGTTCCGACCTCGGAATGATACTCGCATCAACACCTGGACACTCTCATTGTCCGCCGCGAAGGTCGGCCCCTTTGATCTTATTGGTGTGAGTTGCGCTGGCGATCGGCGCGCTGAGCTACGCCGAGCCACGGCCAACACAGTTCTTGGGGTGCGGGTTCGCGCCGGTTTGAGTTGAAGCAGGCATACGTCCTCATCCATGACGTCGGCGGATCGACATTCCTCGAAGACGAGAATCTCGTCACGGGCCCAGTGACCGGATTCCTGTGGCATCTGGAACGCGATCGTGGCGTTGCTCGTCGCGCGGATCGTCACCAAGTCAGCTACTTGCTCGGGTGAAGGGGCCTGCCCGAGGTCGTACCCGTCCTCCCAACGCCACACCGTTAGCGTGAGGTGGCGTCCGGTCGAGGCGGTCAGCGCGGCGCCCGAGGCAGCTCGGTCAGCCTCGAGCGCTGACAGGTACTCGGTGAACGCTCGTTCTACATTACGGCCGCGAAATCGCTCCTGCAACCGTTCGACGTGGTCGTCCGACACGGCGATTCGGCCGCTTTCAAGCAGGCTCAGGGCTGACTGCGAGACCTCCATCCGTTTTGCGAAGTCCAGCTGCGTAAGCCCGATCGACTTGCGATACCGCCTAATATCCGCGCCTGTAAGCAATTCTGCGTCTCCGCGGCCGGGGTTCATTGTGGCCAGGAAGAATAGTAGTCCCGCGGCCACCTCGCGCCAATTATCGGATTTTTCCGCTTGACATCTTGAGGGATATGAGTAGAATATGAGTCATATTGTTCGGGGTGACTTAAAGGACATTTGGGGAGGTCATTCAAGATGAAGGGTGTACGGGCGAGGATGCGGGTTGAGTGGGTCAAGGCCGTGCTCGGCGATAACCGCAGCTTCACGGTGCGGCAGTTCGAGCGCTGTCGAAGGCAGCTGGCCGAACGCGGCTGGCTCATGGCGGCGGAAAATGAGGGGCCGGCCTTTGAAAAAGTGGTGGCGGTGACCGCAGACAGCCCGGCATTCCGTCTGGTCCGCGCGTATGCGCGTGGCAGGCGGTGGTTTGAGATTGCCGAACTGAGCCGGACGGTCGGTACTCCGATCTTCGAGCGGGCGGGTGCCGACCGTCTCGCCGCAATGGGATTCGCCCTGGCTGAATCTCACGGCGATCGCGTTGAGCTGTGCGTCGCAGATCCCAGGGCTGCTCGGTTTATTAACGAATCGCGCCTCGGACCGCAGACGCGAGGGTTCAGCACTCGGGGCGTAATCGAGGCATTCATGCTTGTGCGATCTCCCGGGCGGTGTCGTGTAAACGTCTCGGATGCCCGACGTCTCGCGACCGCTGACGTGCTCAAGGATCGATGGCACATCGAGTGTGACGACCTCCTCGGCGAGCGGCGTCGCGTTCGGCTTGTGTCGTCATGGACAGTGGACGGTCACATCAGAACGAGCACCCATGCCTCTGAGCTTCATGCTGGCGAGCGTGAACGCTTGGCGGCGATGTCGTGTGGCGAGGAGGTGGTTCGTGGATCGTGAGAAAAAGCCGCCGGGTGAGAACGCTGACGCCATGCTCGTCAGTCAGGGCGTCTTGGAGAACGCCATCGAGGCCGTTGAGGATGAGGCGTGTGCGGGGGAGTTCAAATTCGTTGAGCACGAGCCACTGTTGTCAACCTACTGCCGGATGGAGCTCTTTCAGGTTCTCGGCAAGCTCGCTGTCGCCGGTGCGACCACGGAAGTCGTTCGTGGCGTCGGGGCGGATATCCACAGGCTAATCTCGATTACCGCGAACGCCATGAAGTCTGGCTATTGCACGCTGCTGGAGGACTTTTTGCCGGCGTTTTCCAAGTCGCCGCCGGAGACAACCTCGCAAGCGACGGAAGAGGGTGGGGCGGAGACATAGCCCAGAAGTGAATGAGAAGATCAACGGATTCTGCGTCCGTGGGCGCAGAGGGTTTTTGGGGAGGTTCTGCAAATGAACAGACACAAAGAAAAACTCGACCGGCTTCGCGGCGTGCTTGGGCTCAGTGCCGCCGGCATGACGTACCAACAGATCGGCGGCTACATCGGCGTGGGCAGTCGACAGCGTGTGCAGCAGTTGGTTGTCAACGCGGTGGCCAAGCTGCCTCAGCTCGCCGAACGTCTCGGCGTGACGGGGCAGCGTCATCCGGGACGACGACCGAAGGAGGATCCCGAAGCTGAAGTCGATCGCGAGGGCAACACCAGGAAGCCGGGCGCGCCTCGCGCATCCGTTCGGGCGCGGCATATCGCAACGGCGAGGAAACTGCTGAATCAACACGGTGGCGGCTACCCAGGAGCAACTGAGATGTTGCGATTAGGGCACGGCGCGCTTTACCAGTTCATGCGCAAGTACCCTCATGATTTCGAGCGGCTGGTCCGTGAGCGTCGAGTGGGCTTTGGGCAAGTGCGTCGCAGACGCAGGCGTCGACGCCGTTTTTGAGTGCCTTAGCGACCCGCTGTTCTTCTTGGATGAGCAAGAGCCGGCGCTCGTTCATGGATCTGCTTGAGCAGGTTGTTGGAGAGACCTCGTGGCGACGCGACTGATTCTACCGGACTACATCGTCAGTAACTTCGTTCCACCGAACGCATGCAGGCGTTGCGGACGATCCGACATGAGCTTCAAGCTGCTGTTTCCGCGGCTAAGCTGGGGCAAGACAGACATCGAGCTTGTTTACCCGCTACGTTGTCCCTGTGGCGGATCCGGCTGTGTTCCAATCAAGCTGCCGACGCTCCTGTTCGGTTACATCCTGGCCAACGTTGCGCTCGTCGACGCGGCTCATCGTCGCCGGTCCAAAGCCTCGATGACCGTGTCACCACACCACAAGGGCGACATGCTCGCGAACATGTTCCTTGAGTTCGATCGGTTGATGGAAGCCGACGCTACTTCGACACTGCGATCGCCGGCGCTGCCGGATAGCGAACAGGACTCCCCCGACGACGACGCGGAACGCATCAAGTTCGGTTTTGACAAGGACGAATGGAAAGCGTTTCTGCGCCGGCTGGGACTTGATGGCCCCGGGACTGAGGGCAGTGATTCGTAGGCGAAGACGCCACCGTCCAGACAGTAAGCTGACGACATGAACGATCTGATCCGAATCTCGGCCAAGAATCTGGGCGGGCTGGCGCTACCATCAGCGTGTCAACGCTGTCTCTGGTTGAAGCTGCGCCTGCGTCACCGGTTGCCATTCCAGATCTTCCCCGTTCACGGAGGGAGATGTTCTCGTTCATGTTCAAGGATCGGGAGGCCAAAGTGGAAGAGTCGGGCGACGGGCGCTTCTCGCGCCCACTGCCATGACACTCGGGGCGGAGGGTGACCGTGTCGGAATCGCAGCGTCAGCAGATTCCGTTGCTGTCAGATTACTTCTCTTGCGTTTATTCACAACTCGCGCCGCCGAGTTACTCACAGCCGAGCCTCGCCGAGCTCCTCCGGGCTGCTCGGCTCGACTGTGACTATCCTCGGGGGGTGGTATCAGAGGGAGGTTGATCTGCTGGATGCGTCTTAGCAGTACAGCGCAAAGTGTGCCAAGCGGAGGGCGTTGGCGGATCGATAACTTCTGTCAGGAGAAGTGTTTAGGGTCCTGGCAGGAGCAAGAACATGGATGTCAGACAGATTCACAAGGTGGGGCGTGCGTTGCCGCCGGTTCGCCGGTTACGCGAACCGCCCGACCACAGGTGAACACGAATGGGCGGCTGGACATCGTCCGGCTGAAACCCCGCCCCTTGACACGGAAACGCTCGTGGGGGTTTTCAGGATCCACAACCACAGGGACTTCGCCGGTTAAGCAGGCTTGGAATCCGGCGAAGTCATTTGGTGGGACCAGAGAGATTGAATGCGCTGTAGTCCAGCAAGTCGATGTCGTCGTCATCATCATCATTGAAGAGACAGTCACAGATGGGGGACGCGGTTGCCGGTTCGCCCGTGAAACAGCTCTGAAACAACGCAAAGTCGAATAGATCTGTATCGCCGTCACCATCTACATCCGGCTCCTGGCATGGCACGACAGCTACCGACGTGCCCGTGATCGACCCGACGACGTCCAGGTTGGGGACCTCGCTGTCGAACACCTGAGTGCGGCCGAACTCACCCTGCTGAGCGACAATGTCGATCGGGCTGGAAGCGGAAGGGGCCAACGCCTCAAATAGAAGTGTGGTGACAAGCACA
>CBDUZY010000225.1:0-5348 GCA_965371825.1 uncultured bacterium | reverse complement strand
GCGTGGCAAACGATCAGACGCTCAAGGTAGGCGTCCCTTCGCCCCCTGTGGTTTTCCCAGGTGATCGTGCGGCGCTTCCAGGGGCAGTCGGGGAATTCAGGAAAGACGCGGTCCCACGCCTCCCGGTGCTCTCTGAAATGAGATTGAATCGCCGACTCTTCCTGGACGCGGTCCTTGTCCGCGATGTTCCCGCGGCGGAATTCGTTCAGCAAAGACACCATCGGGGCCACGAAGTCCAGCTTCCGACTTGTTTCGTGGAACGTGTCAAGACCGGCCTTGTTCATTGGCACGATCACCGCAATAGACGCCTCGTGTTCTTCTAGACCGAGGTTCTCAGTTTATCGAACCTCAATCGGTCATCCTACCGGAACGACCTACTTGATCCAGCCGAGAACGGCCTCAGTTTAGATAGTGGTAGTCAGAGCCGGTTGAGTGCCCGACGGGTGGCGTGGTCCACGTTTGGGTGGCCCTGCACGTGAATCGAACGGGTGGTATGTTCGCCTTACGGCGTCTTCCGGATCGTGTTGTTACGGGCGCCACAGACCAGGCCGGCCTCGGTTGCGACGCTCTGTACGAGCAAACCAGGTTGCGGATTGATGCCGGGACGAGTAAGCCCACGATGTTCGTAGCGACGGGGAACGCCACGTAGCGTCCCCTGGGGGTCTTGCGACTCAGGCGCGGTGTGCTACGATACCTGCACGGTAGATGTGGGGGACGGCGCGGCCACGGCGGCGCGGTATCTGAGCAGTGGGCGTCCCGGTGTTTTTTTTTGGCTCGCGATATGCTTATTAGAACATATCGTGACCGGATCGCGCGGCGCAGCATGAACGGACAAGAACGATGATCCGTGCTTGGCAGTTGATTCGAAGGACGACGCCGTGATTCCTCTGAAGACTGCTCTGGCAACCGTGGACAAAGAGATCGGGGACCGGCGTGTCCCGATCGAAACCGTGCGAGTGCGAGAGGCAACGAACCGATTCCTGGCCGGCGATCAACGATCGAGACTCGACTTGCCTTCCTTCGACAAATCCGCCGTGGATGGTTATGCGATCTTGGAGGGCGACGTTCGCGATGAGTATCGCCTGGCTGGGATCGTGGTGGCAGGAGAACGCGGAATTGATGAGATTGTCCCCGGCACGACGGTAAAGGTCATGACAGGTGCGCCCGTTCCGGCGGGGACGGGCAAAGTGGTCATGGTCGAACAGGCCACGGAGCAGGACGGCTTGGTTCACATCGATAATCCCGGTCCGCGAAGGAACATCTGCAGGAAGGCCGAAGACGTCTCGGTCGGACAGACGGTCCTCGGGGCCGGAACGAGACTTGGGGCGTTGCACATAGCCAATCTGATCGCCTGTGGGATTGGCGACGTCGACGTCTCGCGACAGGTGCGCCTGGCCATCATCTCCACCGGTGACGAAATCGTTGATTCCGCCGCTGACTTAACGCCCGGCAAGATCATGAACGTAAACGGCCCGTTGCTTGGCGGGCTTGCCCACAGTTGGGGTTTGGCGGTCACGCAGGAGGTCTCGGTATCGGACGACAAGGCGGAGTTGAGGCGAACGCTCGAGCAGGCCTTGTTCGAGGCAGACTTGGTGGTGCTCTCCGGTGGCGTATCCGCCGGCGATTATGACTTCGTTCCCGAGGTCGTCACCGACTGCGGTCTGCAGATTCACTTCTCGCGCGTGGCGGTGAAGCCCGGTCTGCCGACGACCTTCGCCACGGGCAGGGAGAGATGTATCTTCGGCCTGCCGGGCAATCCGGTGGCGGTGTATCTAACGTTCCACCTGTTTGTTCTTCGCGCGGTTGCCCGGCTGTCGGGAGGAACATACGAGCCGCGAGGATTCACGGTTCGCCTGGCGGGCGATCTAACTCGCCGCAACACATCGCGCACCGAATACTGCCCATGTTGCGTCTCGAGCGACGGCCTCGCCGAGAGGGTCACCTACCACGGCTCGGCTCATCTTACGGCGCTCACTCAGGCTGACGGCTTCCTCGTCATCCCTCAGGGTGTTGAATCGTTACCCGCGGGGGCGGAGGTGACTTTCGTGGTTTTCGAGGGAGAGGTGTGATCCAATGCGTGATCCCTTTGGGCGTACGATCGACTATCTACGGATATCCGTGACAGATCGCTGTAACCTGCGTTGCCACTACTGCTTGCCTGATAGTGATGTGCAGTGGCTTGGGCGTGAGGATCTGCTGACCTTTGAAGAAATCGTGACCGTCGCGCAGACCGCAGTCGACCTGGGGATGCACAAGATCAGGCTGACCGGCGGCGAGCCGCTGCTCCGCTCCCACGTTGTCGACTTGGTGAGAATGCTTGCGGCCATCAGAGGGCTGAATGACCTGTCTATGACCACGAACGGTACGCTGCTCGCCGAGTATGCCGTGCCCCTCGCCGAAGCCGGGCTTCACCGCGTGAACATCAGTGTCGATGCCGTCAATTCCCAAAGCTACCGGGACAAGACATGTGGAGGCGACTTGGATCTCCTCATGGCGGGAATCCAAGCCGCGCAGGCCGCGAAGTTCAAGTGCATCAAGCTCAACTGCGTGGTTGAGAGGTCGTCTGATGAGACCGATGCCCGGGAGGTCGCGGATTTCGCAAGGCAAAACGGGCTGGGCGTCCGCTTCATCCGGCGCATGGACCTGGCCAACGGTCAGTTCTGGGTGGTAGAGGGTGGTGCAGGGGGCGACTGCCCGCGGTGCAACCGTTTGCGAATCAGTTGCGATGGTGTGGTCAGACCCTGTTTGTTCAGTGATGTGGGATTCAACGTGCGCGAACTCGGGGTGAGGGAAGCGATCATCCGCGCCACCGAGGACAAACCCGAATCAGGTCAACGATGTCACACTACGACCTTCTGCCGAATTGGAGGTTAGGATGGACGAACTAACACACGTGGACGACCATGGGCGCGCGGCGATGGTGGATGTGAGCGCCAAACCGTGCCAGCGCCGTGTCGCGACCGCATCGGGGCGCATCGACCTTTCCGAATCGACCGTCAAGTTGATCGCAGAGAATAATGTAAAGAAGGGCGATGTCCTTGGGGTGGCTGAGATCGCCGGGGTCTGTGGTGCGAAGCGGACAAGCGAACTGATACCTCTGTGCCACCCATTGCAGATTGGCCACATCTCGGTCAAAGCCCATCTCGCAGTGGACGGCGTGGAGGTGACCGCTGCGGTGACCTGCGTCGATCGGACGGGAGTCGAGATGGAGGCCCTGACGGCGGTGAGTGTGGCACTGCTCACCGTATACGACATGTGCAAGGCCGTGGACAAAGGAATGAAGATTCGTGACATTGCCCTGATGGAGAAGAGAAAGTATGACATCTGACACGGCCACAATCGTCTCAGTGAACGTCTCCGAGAAGAAGGGTACGACAAAGCACCCTGTTTCCGAGGTGATGATTGATAAACACGGCATTGTCGGCGACGCACATGCCGGCATGACCAACCGGTTTGTCAGCCTGCTGACGGGGGAAAGTATCGAGCGATTCGCGACGGAGATCGGTCGCAAGATATCGCCCGGGGAGTTCGCGGAAAACCTGACCACTCGGAACCTGGACACCAAGGGCGTAGCCGTGCTGGATCGATTGTGGATCGGCGACGTGGAACTCGAGGTTACCCAGATCGGCAAGAAGTGTCATGGCGAGTCCTGCGCGATCTTCCGCGAAGTGGGCCGCTGCGTCATGCCCAAAGAGGGCGTCTTCTGTCGTGTGATCAGCGGAGGAACGGTAAGGGCCGGTGACGGCATCAGTTACACGCCGAGAATGTTGCGCTTCAAGATCGTCACGGTCAGTGACCGCGCCGCCCGCGGAGAGTACGAAGATCGCAGTGGCCCCCGTATCAGGGAACACATCGAAGAATCCTATAGGGATAGCCGTTGGCGCGTAGAGATCGATGGGACCGTCATTCCAGATGACCGGGACATGCTGCGCGACGAGCTGCAAAACGCCCGCAGAGCTTCTTACGACGTGGTCATTACGACCGGTGGCACGGGCGTGGGCCCGCGTGATATAACACCCGATGTAGTGACAAGCGAATGTGACAGGTTGATCCCCGGAATCATGGAGCACATCCGCCTAAAGTACGGCGCCGACAATCCGGCGGCGCTTCTAAGCCGCAGTGTGGCGGGAGGTCTTGGCGATATGCTCGTCTACAGCCTGCCGGGAAGCGTGAAGGCGGTCGAGGAATACATGAATGAGATTCTCAAATCGCTTGGGCATCTCATCTTGATGATTCATGCAGTGGACGCACATTGAAAGTCAGTGAAGCCCAACGGTTTCGGTCGCGACTCTGACCGCACGATCGCACCGGGATGCCACACGCGACACATGTGTGTCTTACACGCAATGTTGATGTAATCAGGCGATGTTTGGAAGACCCACGATTGTCAAGTTACTGCTCATTGGTCTTATTGGCATTGTCTTCGCAACGACCTATTGTGGGAGAGAGAAGGGTGTGAACGAAGCTCGGAGCGACTTGATCATTTTCCACGCCGGCAGCCTTGCCGTCCCGTTCCGCGAGCTTTCCGCACGCTTCACTGAACTGCATCCCAACGTACGGATCCGGGCCGAGGCCGCCGGCAGCCGCGACACCGCTCGCAAGGTAAGCGACCTCGGTCGGCGATGTGACGTGCTCGGTAGCGCGGACTACCAGGTAATCGACAACCTGCTGATACCCGAGTACGCCGACTTCAGCATACGGTTCGCGACGAACGAGATGGCCCTCGCCTACACCGACCATTCGGCGCACGCCGACGCAATCACGTCTGAGAACTGGCCCGACGTTCTGCTCACCGACGAGGTCGCGTTCGGTCGTGCCGATCCAAACCGAGATCCCTGCGGCTATCGCACTGTGATGGTGTTCCAGTTGGCCGAGAAGCACTACCATATTCCGGGACTGGCCCGCAAACTGGAGACCAAGGACGGTCGTAAGTACATTCGTCCTAAAGAAACGGACCTCCTGGCGCTACTGGAGATAGGAGAGATTGACTTCCTGTTCATCTACCGCTCCGTCGCATTCCAACACGGACTCCCACACATTCTGCTACCCGATGAGGTGAATCTCAAGTCCGCCGCGCTGGGTAACCTCTATGCGGAGGCCGGCGTTGAAGTTACCGGAAAGAAGCCGGGAGAGCATATTGAGAGGCGCGGCGCCCCTATGGTCTACGGAGTTACCATTCCCAATACCTGCGGCAACAGGGAATTGGCGGAGGCTTGGGTGAAACTTCTACTCTCAGTTGCGGGCCAAGACATCATGGAGCGCAACGGTCAGCCGGCCGTTGCGCCGGCGTTGACCGATCATGTCAATCTGCTACCCGAGAATCTCAAACCACTGTGCAGATCGACAGG
>CBDUZY010000224.1:0-5353 GCA_965371825.1 uncultured bacterium | reverse complement strand
CCGTACCGTACCACTTCTCGGCCTACGTGAGAATCCTCGCTCATCGGCGCTTCCTGCATTCGTAGTTTCTTACGACTTCGTACACACCGACGACGCTCTCACGTTCGTTCGGAAACGAACGAGTTGCGTTTGTAGTTCTCCTCGGTGGCCTATGCGCTGCCCAGCGCCTTGCGACGCCTGAGATTGAAGGAAACCGACTTGGCGAAGGCGCAGTGCGGAACGATCCGGCTGAAGCTACTGAAGATCGGAGCGCAAGTCCGGGTGACGGTACGGAAGGTGTGGGTATCGCTGACGAAAAGGAACCGGTACGTCCCGGCTGCGAAGCGAATTCGTTCTCCGGCGAATGGTCGGCGATGGAGCCTTCGCCCGGCCTGTGCGCAGGGCCAAAAAGAAGCCGCCACCCGTCCGTCAACCGGGTGGTCCCGGTTTCTGGAACGGGTGGCGGCATTTCGGTCGTCACAACACGCCGCTGCTATGTATCAACCACCAGCCGTGAGGCGACTCATGTCAAGCCGCCCAGGCCTCGAGGTCGATCACGCCATGGTCGGCGCGTCTCGAGTCGTCGTTACGCCATTGCGCGACGGCGACCAAACAGAACGGTACCGACCGTCAGGCCCAGAAGCGCCATAACCAACAGACCCCACTCGGAGACCGCCGGAATGAACGTCTCTTCTATCTGGCAGATCGCATTGCAGCCGTCGCCGGGCTCGGTGTTGCCGTCGTCACACTCCTCGTCCGGAGGATCGATCACGCCGTTGCCACAGGTGCCCGGCGGGCAGGGGTTCGGGTCGCAAGTGAGAACCGTTGGGTCGAACACGCCGCCGCACGAGCCCTCGTCCATCGGGCCCTGGCAGTCACCGGTCAGGGGAATGCAGCAGATGCCGACAACGACGCTGTTGAGCTCTACCATAAGCTGGCCGTCCGCAACCTCCGGGTTACTCATAATGCCCGGGACCGCCGTTCCGATTTCCGGCCCGCCGCCCATGTCATAGAAAACCGAACCGGTCGTCGCGGAGACGTATCCGGGGTCGGGGTAGAACTGCACGATGCCCGCGTCCGCGGCAGGCGCGCCGAGGAAGTCCATGTTCCAGATGTACAGACCGGTGGGGAAGTACCATCCGCCGCTGGTCACGAAGCTACCCACCGTGTCGAAGAACGTGATCCACATCACGCCGAGCTGGCTCACACCGCCGACGAAGCTGAAAGTACCCTGGACGAAGGGCTTGTCGACTACGGAGTCATAGTCGTCCCAAATGCACCCGCCGGCGCAGTACGGCAGAGGAGCGTATGGGAGGTCGAAAGCCATGTTCGAGTACGCCACGCCGAAGACGTTTGCGGTCCTGCCCTCGGAGATCGGTGTCTTCGACACAGAGTCCGTGTTCTGTATGGTGAGTGTCGTGCGGTCCACGCTCCGTGCTTTCGGAGTGATCCGCTCGCCGAACGCCGGTATGGCGTACAGCACCATGGCTACACAAAGTAGTGTACTGACTTTTCGCATTGTTCTTTCCTTTTCAAACTGGCTGTGTTTAAGGTTTTTTGCCTGTTTCCTCGGGCTCGGACGCTGCCAAGTCCTCGGTTCTTCGAAACAAGAGGTTGATCAATTCCCAGCCCGTGCATCACGGAGTGGGGTGCATTCGCTCACTGGGAAGTGCATACCGGCGGGCCTCGCGGTCGCGATGGCCTGATGAGAAGTTGAAACAGAAAGCAAGGTACTTCGAGCGGGACCAGCGGGCGAACTCCGTCGCCCGAGCGGCTGAACACCCGCGAAGTGCCCGTCGTCGTGTGAACCTGGGTGACTATCGATAGGAGCCATGCGTTGACGTAGGCGACAAGGAACGCAACGAGCGCGTATCCCGCAAAGCTCCCCATGTAATTGAGGACGGCGATCTCACCCTGTGCCCCCGCCAGGAGCCCGTGCTTCAACCCGAGCGGTCCGAGGGCCAACTCGACGCCGATCCAGCCGAAGCCCAGTGTCAACGGGCTGAAACCGAACCTCCGCGTCAGTCGCGCCCCTAAATACGCGTAGACGGCGGGGATGGCGCTCAACAGCGCTAGCGACCCGACCGTCGGAGCGATCTGAGGATCAACGGACGCCAGCGAGAACAGAAACAGCGAACCGCCCCACAATGCGCCGCACGAGAGTGCACGCAGCGGAGAGAGTATCCGAATCGCGAAAAACAGCGGCAGAAGTGTGACCCAGCCTAGCCACCAGTGGTGGGGTGACTCGATCGCCAGGGCCATTAGATAGGCACTGACGATCAGCGACGCCGCCGGAACGGCCGCCTTGCCTAATCGCAGCAGGTTGTGAGTGGTGTATCGACTACCCATCAACACAGTTCCGCCTGCGGGACGCCGCCAAGGCACACAAATCAGCGCTGGGTGTGACTTCGTGTCACACGACGATCGGAGACGGTGAAAGAACTGAGTCCCTTCCCTCCCACTGTCGGCCGATACGGGCCGCGCGCTTACTGTTCGCGCCTTTCAGCTTCCCTCTTCCACGCTATGGGACCAAATACGCCGGCATCGGCGCGCCCCGCGCGCTCGATACGCATCGTCGGACCCATAGTCTTGAGCCTCAATATACCGGATCACACCTCCCCAATGCAACGGAAATGTGTGAAAAGGCGAGAAATGTTATCGGTATGTACGGGCCAGAGTCATTGATACTGTAAGACGGCCGCCTCGGGCGTCAAGAATCGCGGAAGGGTCGTCCTTTTTTGTAGAGCGCCAGCCTTGCGGCGATGCGCGAAGCGAGTTTCTCGCGACCCTTTCCGCGGGCTATCTCGAAGGCGCGGGTGGCGTTTTCGACGGCCTTGTCGAACTGCCCGGCCTCGGCGTAGGCCGCCGCAAGTGTGTCCAGCGTCGCGGCGTTCTCGGCGCCGAGCGCCGCAACCAATCCCTCAGCCAACTTAACCGCCTCGGTCCCGTCGCGGACCTCGGTGTGCTTTGACGTCGCCAGACACCAGGCGAGGTTGTTGGCGAGCGCGGGGTCATCAGGCACTTGCTCATGACCCTTGCGAAGAACGGCGACGGCCTCCTGCGGGCGCTCCGTTCGATCTAGAAACTTGGCGTAATCATCATACAGCTCCACGTCCCTCGGCGTCGCCTCGAGCGCCTTCTCGAAGGTCTTGAGCGCATCGTCGGTTTGGCCGACGTCTTCCAAGGCCTGAGCGAGCGCCCCGAGCGCCCGCCCGTAGTCCGATTTCAGTTCGATGGCCTTTCGCAGGTGCGGAAGGCTCTCCTCCGCCTTGTCAGCGGTGAGCAGGCCGAGGCCCAGATTGAAATGGGCCTCCGGCGCCTCGGGATGCAGCTTCAGCACTTCGGAGAACTGCGTTATTGCGGCAGCGTTGTTACCGGTTTGCGTGTACCAGGCAGCCAGAATCCGGCGCAGCTCCGGGTCGTCGGGATGTTGCTCCACCAGTTGCGTCATCTTGTCAATGGCTTCGTCCAGACGATCCAGTTCGCGCAGGGTCCTCGCAAGAAAGGCCCCCGCATCCACCAGGTCCGGTTCCAGGCTCACGGCCTCTTCGAGCTTCTTGAGGGCGTCCTCGAGGCGCCCGGCCATCCTGTAGGCCATGCCCCACTTGTAGAGCACCTGGCCACGCTTCGTCGCAAGCTCGGCCGCCTCTGCGTAGACCCTGTAAGCCTCGTCGTAGCGCTCCTGCTCACTCAGCACCTCCGCGAGACCGAAGTGGGCGTCGACGCTCATGTCTGCGGTCTCGAGGACCGTGCGAAACTGCTCCTCTGCTTCCTCGTAGGCACCGCGTATCCCCAGGATTCGAGCCAGTACGATCCGCGCCTGCGTGTCTCTCGGCTCGAGTTCCAGAGCGCGGCGGTACAACGGTTCCGCCTCGTCCAGGCGTCCTTGTACGCCGACGAGCTTGGCCAGTTCCGTTATGACCGCCGGCAAATCCGGTTCCAGCTCGAGCAACTTACGGGAGAGCTTCTCGGCCGCCTCGAAGTTGCCCTCGGAACGGGCGCCCATAGCACCCATCATCAGCCGTATTTGCACGAGGCGGTCTTTGGGGTCGATACCCACAGGCTCGAAGTCGTCCAGCTCGCTCCCTGGCATTTCTTGAGCGGTTATGCCCACATATCCTAGGGCCCCGAGGTCGCCTATGCCTTCGTCGCCTGCTCCACTTAGTCCGGCTCGACTGCCCGGTGGCGGAGGTGAGTCGGCGATCATCTTCCGTAGCTGCTCGCGCATGTCGGCCAGGCGCCGAGGCTCAGTGCCGGCGAGGTTCACGAGTTCGCCGGGATCCTCGGCCACATTGTACAGTTCCTTCGTCGATGAATGTATGTACTTCCAACCTTCCACCCGAAGCGAGCGCAAGATCGAGTACTTGAAGATGAGTTTCCCGCTGATCGAGTCGGCATAGCACGGGAGATTGACTTCCAAACGCGGGTCGGCGATGAACGGAAGAAGGCTGACGCCTTGCATCTCCGGAGTTGGTTCCAGCCCGGCGAAATCGACGATTGTGGACGCGAGATCGATCAGGCGGACCTGGGCGTCCACCACCTGTCCCGCCGGGATGAGGCCCGGAAGTCGCATCATCAACGGCACATGCTGCGTGGTGTCGTATATGAAGAAGCTGTGCGTCTCCTCGCCGTGTTGCCCAAGCCCCTCGCCGTGGTCGGAGACCAGAATAACGAGCGTCTTCTCGGCCAGACCGAGATCTCGAAGGGCGTCCATCAGCAAACCGAACTGCTCATCGAAGTACGCTATCTCGGCGTAATAGCCGTTGTCGTACTGTTGGGCAAATCTCGGCGGGGCCTTGTACCCCTTGTGTGGATCGAAGTAGTGCAGGAACATGAAGAACTTGTGGTCCTTGTGCTCTGTCAGAAGCTCTATGCCTCGAGCGTTTATGTCTTCGGCGTAGCGCTCCATGTTCTCAGCCAGAAACCGCTCCTTGATCTCGTCGGCGGGCTTCTTGTAATCTTGGACGTCCCCATAATGGTCGAAGCCCTGGGCGATCCCGAAACCGGAGTACATCACGGTGACCGCGACTTCGGCGGTGGTCGCGTAACCCGCTTCCTTGAAGATCTCGGCCAGCGTTGTGTTCTCTTCGCTCAGCTCGTACCCGGCGTTGTACCTCACACCGTGCACGAACGGGTACGACCCGGTCATCATCGTGCTGTGCGACGGAAGGGTCATCGGGGCAGACGAAATGCACTGAGCGAAGCGCGTACCTTCGGCGGCGAACTTGTCGAGGTTAGGCGTCTTCACGATGGGGTGGCCGTAGCAGCCGAGGTGATCGGCCCGTGTCGTGTCGACCGACACCAGGAGCACGTTCATCCCGCGCCCGTCGATGCTCCCAGCCGTCTTGGACGAGTCCTTCGACTCGGACTCGCT
>CBDUZY010000223.1:0-5358 GCA_965371825.1 uncultured bacterium | reverse complement strand
GGCGTGACCGCGTTGGAGTGCCAAGCGCTTGACGGAAACGCAGTCCCCGACCCGCGTTCTTGAGCCCGCCAGAAGGGTACACGGAGTTTTGGTATGATTGCCCTGGGGCCCAATGCTCCTCGGCGCCAGTTTCTGCTCTGAGAATACGTGTGACGCACCGCGGGCCCGGTATTCCTTCGCCATTGTGGCGGCAGAAGGGTGCGACCCTACTGCCAACTCGATGCGAGAGACTGATCGCCTCGGTCAGTCCGCCACATACTTTCCCTGACGGATGAGCGGCTTCCAGAATTGTTCCCAGTAGGCTATAGTCGTTCCCACAATCTCCCCACCAACGCTCGCTGGGGTGACCGCAACGAGATTCAGGTTCCGGTCTACTGTGAGAATCGCGCGCCCGACGTCACGACCCTGGTCGTCGTACGACCATAAGTTCACGTCGAAGAACGGGCCACTTCCCGGCGTCGGAGATTTGGACGATTCCGCTAGGTGCTCGATGCGAGCCATGTCGTCGCGCGCCAAATGCACGGCGCGTGCTTTGGCCGGAGGTCTCCCGTTTTTCGATTGTGTGACTCGAATCAACTCCGGCTTATAGGGCATGTCAAGGAAGGCGTAGGCATAGACACTCGCAGGCGATAGCTCAGGTAATCGATTGCACCGAGGCGGACCCACGCCGTCCAGGCTGTGCGGGTCGATGACCATGAGGACGGGTACCATGTCCCATTGAGTCAACTGCTTTTCACCTTCCCGCAACCCGTCATCGAACCCATCCAACTTGTTGTTTAAGCCTGCTATAACCAGCGCTGGCCGCCCGGAGCCGAAGAAGTCCTTCGCCAAAAGCGGCGCTCCAAGTCCACCCAAATTCCAAAACGTCGACTTGATGCTCCCGTCCCGGAGGTCGATGATTGAAACCCGCGTCGGGTACTCGCGCAACTCCGTAGCGACCACAATCAGCTCGTCGCCAGCCCTGCCGTCCAAGTCTACCGGCAGTATCTGCTGAGTGATCCACTTGCTCGGGGGGCTACAGTCCGGCCAACGCCTATCGTCAGACAGGTCCGCCTTCCAGGCGCGCCTTCCATCCTGCCAGAAGGCAAACAGGCTGTATCCATCCACCGGCTCGCAAGCCCGGGCTACCACGAGCGCTCCATCGGGCGTTTCCACCACCTCTGGATCCGCAACACAGCTAGCCTCCTCCGGAAGTGAAACGAATTCTTCCCATGCACGCTCGGTTCCGTACTGCGCTTCGATGGTCACCGCCGGATCCGCTTCGGGGGCGATGCGCACCCTCGTGATTCGGGGCCCAATTACAGGATAGGACGGAGAATCCCTTGGCTCCCGCGGAAGACGAATTAGCAGCCATCCGCTGACAACCACCATGGCAGCCACGGCAACCGCAACAGCCAGCCGCCGCCGCATCCTCGCAGCTCTTTCCGGTACACCAACCGGTTCCCGGGCCTCTAGCGCTGCAAGCGCCTCGGCTGCTGAGTCAAAGCGATCCTCGGGTCGTTTGGCCATCAGCCGAAGCGCCAGGCTGGCCAGCTTGGTGTCGCATGACGTGCCTAGGATCCGCGGGTCAGGTGGGTGATCATGCAGTACGCGGTGAATCACCGCCGAGGGCGTTTCGGCCTTGAACGGCGTGCGGCCCGTGAACGTCTCGTACAGAACCACACCGGCCGAGTAGAGGTCGGTGCGGTGGTCGATGTTCTCATCGCCGCGAGCCTGCTCGGGGCTCATGTACTCCGGCGTGCCGAAGATCGAGTCCGGCAGCGTCATGCGCGTCTGCGACGAGAGAATCCGAGCCAAGCCGAAGTCAGCGAGCTTGACCGTAAACGATGACTGCTCGCTGGCGCTCGCTGCGCTTGGCCGCTCGCTCACACTCGCGGTACTGATCCGACCGGACCGTTCGTTGGCACTCGCGGTTCTGATCTCGGTCTCTTCGTGATATCCGTCGAGGAGGATGTTCGACGACTTGATGTCCCGGTGGATCAGCCCGGCCTCGTGGGCGGCCGTGAGCGCGGACATCAGCTCGCGGAAGACCTGACGTGTCATCTCCGTTGGCAGGGGGCCGCGCCCGTGGATCACGTCTGCCAGTGACGGCCCGTCGATGTGCTCCATGGCGATGTAGTACGTGCCATGCTCTTCACCAACCGCGTAGACCGTGATGATGTTTGGATCCCGTAGGGCTGCGGCTGCCTTTGCCTCCCGTGTGAACCGCCCGATCGCGACCTTGTCCTGAGCGAGATCCGGCCGGAGCACCTTGAGCGCCACCGTGCGATTCAGACTCTCCTCGTACGCGGACAGTACAACTCCCATCCCGCCACGGCCGATCAGTCCGATGACCTTGTATGAGCCGAGCTTGGCCAGGAACCGCGAATCCGCCGACGGCGCGAGAACTCCCTGTTCAATGAGGCCGTCGATGCTTGCATCAGAGGGCCGAATCGCGGCGACTGCCTCCGGGGCTTCGCAAAGCTCCTCCGCGAATTCGGGATGCGCGGCCAGAAGCTCCGCCTCTCTGACGGGCTCCCCATCTTCTCGACGATCCAGGAAGTCGTTCAGAATCTCGCCGAAGCGAACATCCGAGGGGTCTTCGCCTGTCGTCTGCTTGTCTTGCGAATAAGGCATTTCGGCGCCGTTCTTCTTGTGCACACGAACTCGTGTCTGCCGTTCCCCTCCAGGATAGCAGGATGCGGGCAGGGTTTCACGTCCCATCCCGGCCACGTCTGCCCAACACGCGCCAGAGCGGTACACACTCCGATACCGCCCGCCCTTCCCGATAATCACGAAGTCTACCACGGGCACGGCAAGAAGCTCACCCGCCTCAACCAGCTTCTCCCACACCACCATGTCCTCGGAACTTGGCTCCGGATTCCCTGCCGGATGGTTGTGCACGAGGATGATCCGTGACGCGCCGTTTAAGATCGTACCACGGAAGACCTCGCGCGGGCCCATTATCGCAGCATCTGCTGTGCCGATCGATACGGCTTCTTCACCGATCACACGGTTACGGTTGTCGAGATCCAATCGAACCAGTCGTTCTCGGTCATAGCGTTCAAGGTGCCTGTAGCGCTTTGCGACTTCACTCGGCGAGTCCAGCGCCGCACTTGGCTCCGCAATCTTTGTGCGGACCACCTCCAATCGATATGCGTTCTTCGTTTTGACCAACTCCAGGCAGAGAAGACGACGGTTCCTGCCCATGGGTGTTCAGGAACCGGAGTCCCGGTCGATTGTGTTGGCGATGGCTGGGCTCTCCCCTTCGCTGTTCGTTGCGGGCGAGTGATCTACTCGATCGCTTCCTCAAACCCACACCTCTTGATGATGATCGATTCGCGATCGAGTCTTCGGCGGTAAGCTTCGAGCCTCCGCAGAAACGCCGGCGGAACTCGGCCACAGATCCGGACGAGTTCGAGTTGATCGATTCTGTCCGCAGCCTGACTTCGGCCGCCGCCTCTGTGATCGCTGAGTTGCGCATGGCCATGACCCAGACTGCCTCGGACGTGCCCGCCGCCGTGGGGACGAAACCTATACCGTTCGCCGCCATACCACGGCTGCCACGGGCCGAACCGTACCTTGTCGATCGCTCTTTGGACTTCAACGATGGCATCCCTTAACGTGCGGACCGAACTCGGCGGAGACGCCCCGATCTGCTCGTTGGCTCGATTGGCACACGGAGCTCACCCTGATTGCCCGAAATCTGGACGCGACGGTGCAATAACCACCGCGACATAACCTTGATTCCGAACGGAACCGCCCTGCCGCGAAACCGCGAAAACAGCGACCGGACGGATTCGTCCGATAACGGCAACGCGCCCTGCCCCACTGGGTTGCTCGGTGCCCTCGCCCGGGCGGAGATCCCTGCGCGTTGGCGTGTTGCGATGAAGGGTCAGCACGTGGACTCGAGGGTGTGAGATAGAGAGAGACGTCGTCGTGCGTGGCCTTTTGAACCCCCTGCCAGCGAGCGCTCACCGGCGGAGAGGGCCCTTACTCGGCGAGGGACAGAATCGCGGATGGGGTTTGATTGACCCAGCCCAGAACCTTCCGATGAGGAGCGTCTCGAGGCAAGAGTGTAGTGCCAGACATCTGGCACACAAGTGGTAGTACTACCACAAAACGCGTCGAAATGCGTCGATTTGCGTCGATTTGCGAAAATCGTGGAACACGCTAAGCTACTGAAACCAAAGGCTTTAAGGGCCAATCGGTGAAATCGGGAACTAGCTTCCCAAGCTGGACGTCGGCGGTTCGAATCCGCTCGCCCGCTTTCATAAACCCCTTAATTCACAGTACTTATCGATGCGAGGGTTGCAGCGCCCTTCCGATTCGTGGCAGATTCGTGGCATTTCGTTTTCAGCGACGCCTGGACGCCCGGTGTCAAACCCTGGTTTACGGTCTGGAAATCGGGGTTGCTCCGAGCCGATCGAACGAATGCTTCCGCGAAAGCTGGAAGTCGTCAAAGCAGTTGCGGACCCGTCCCGAGCAGGACTCCGCCGGCTTCCTACGTCGGGCGGGCAAACCAGTGTCCACTGTCCTCTCTACCCCATGCCTCCGATCTCGTCCTGGTTCACCTCGGCGTCAGTCAGGCGTGCCTCTCGACGTCCTCCTGCTCCACCCAGGACAACGCTTGAACGATCGGGCGTGGCGTTCTTGAGCCGGAAAGGTGTGCACCCTGCCGTCCCTCACATTGGCCTGCCGCCACCTTTGACTGTTGTTCGGCACGTGTTAGGATAGACGGTGCGGTCCTGGGACGTGAGTGCCGGTGAAATCTGAACCATGCTGGTAATGCCCACAACACCGAGGGTTGAGAACCGACGACGCCTGGCGGCGGCTGCGTGGCGGATGGAAGTCCCAATCAAGTTGGCGATACGTGCAGGTCAACTCGAGCTCATATCCCTGCCGTGGCGAGAGTACTGGGCACCTTGCGGCCCGTTCTTCTCGGCCGATTATCGTCTCATACAAAGGCTGAACCGTCTCAAGGCTGCGTGGCTGGCGATGCATCGCGCGTCGCGAACGCGTCGTTCTGTCGCCCAGTACGTTTGGCGCTACTTCGGGCTTCTACACTACGTCCAGGAGATCGCCAGGCGCGAGCCCGGCCGAGGCGATCCAATGCCAGCGCTCCGGCGCACCGTGGGATTCAGCAACTTCGCAGTGACGAGGGAGGGTTACGACCAAGTTGCAGCGGCCACCTTCGCGGAATTCAATCCTGTCTACCTTCTCGGGCGCCTGCCTGGCAAGCGTCCTCCGCCAACTCCAAGACATGTTGCGCTTGTCCTGCCACCTGGGCAGGACCGAGCGTTCTACTGCTATCGGCAGCTCGTCCTTTCGGGCAAAAGGAACGCGCGGTTCTTGGGCGGGTGCGGTAGTGGGCAAATG
>CBDUZY010000222.1:0-5361 GCA_965371825.1 uncultured bacterium | reverse complement strand
CGTTCTGCCAGGTCTTGCACCTCGGATTGCTCTTCGAGGTGGTCTGCCACAACGTTATGATCGACCTGGTTGGCTGGTGGACGATCGACGGCGTGCCCGTCGGCGGCAGTCCACTGACGACCGCCCAGGCAACCGCTCAGGCCGGCTACTGGCCTATCGTCGGATTCGACGTGGAGGACAACATCCGCGTCGATCCCCCATCGACGCCACCCGACCCGCGCGGGCAGACCATCCGTCTCAAGAACGGCGGTAACCCGAACGACGGTGGGCAGATCCAGATCGAGATAATCTCGATGGACCTGGTATCCATCGGGAGCTCGGGCATTGACGGACTCCTCGGTCCTGATCCGCTCGGCGAACTGCGGCTCGGCGGCCTGCAGGAGCGCCTGCCGTGGGTGCCCGTGGTCGATGAGTTCGGCGAGCTGGTCTCGCCGACCAACCCGACTGTGCTTCAGCCCGGTGACGAAATCATGGTCCTGTTGCGTCCGGCGCCCGGTCTGTCACGCGGCGTGCCGGCCGATGGTGAACACAGCGCGGCTCAGCCGGTGGTCATAGAGCCCGGTGGTTACCTGATCGCCAGGGGCGAGATGAGATTCCAGGGTAACGGCGGCCCGGCGAACGTAGCCGGCGGCGATACGGGCGAGGAGATCCATTGGTTCTGGGAGCTCCATGGTGCCCACCAGCTGCCCGAGCCCGAAGCATGCTGCTTCGACGACGGGACATGCGCCAACGTCCTACCCTCAGAGTGTGTGTGCAACGACGGCACACCGCTCGGCGCGGGAACCTGGTGCACGGGCACGATTGAAGCTTGCTGCGATCCGATCACCGGAATATGCACGGATGAGGATCCGGTGTGCTGTGCGGAACACGGTGGAATCCCGCAGGGACCTACAACGGACTGCGGCAACACCACGTGCCAGCAGGACCCGACCTGCGACCTGCCGACCGAGTTCCCGTGGTGTGATGACTTGCAGACGCAGGATTGCGTACCGGATGGCACGACGAGCGATGTCTGTCTACCACGTCAGATCGCGTTCGCTGCCGCCGGGCAGCCGATCATCGACCTGTGTGACTGCTTCTCGACGGATCCCGGCTGTGGGCCTGTGGACCTGCAACCCGACCCGCTCGTCCCGGGTACCTTCACGGTCTCGTGTCCGGGACCGTGCCCGCCCAACGAGAACTGCTGGATCCACATTGACGATGATCCCACCGACTCGGTTCCGCCGACGCCGTTTGGTCCCGGGCCGATGAGTTCAACGGCGATTCCGGCCGGCTTCTTCGTGACGTGCGACTGCGCCAAGAAGGAGGTCGCGGTTTGCGACCTGCCGCCTGCACCGGCACCGCCGATCTGTAAGCAGCTCCAGGACCAGCAGTGCGTGGACGACGACCCGAACAAGGTGTGCGAACCGCTGCTGGTGTTCGTCAACAGCAACGGCGACCCGGTTGCGGAGGAGTGCCGGTGCGTGATTCCAGACGGCACTTGCGGTCCTGTCAACATCTTTGCGGCCCCGGTCCCGCCTGGTGGTTGGACCTTATCGTGCGAGGCCTCGTGCCCGAATGTGGACGACGACTGCGAGGCCATTCTGGACGGGACGATCGAGACCGGATTAAGCTCGATCAACTCGTTCGCCGCAGTGGGTCATCTTGTGTCCTGCGAGTGCATCACGCATGGGCCGCCGGTGTGTCCGCTGCCGAGCAACACGGATGTCGTACCGATCTGTGCGACGGTGCAAGACACCGCATGCATTGCCGACGACCCGACCAACAAGGAGTGTTTGCCGAGGTTCGTGGCCCTAACTGCCACCGGACTCTTCCCGGAGGCGTGCGAGTGCTTCGATCTCGATGACATCTGCGGGCCGGTAACGGTGACGGTCGATCCCGACAGTCCCGGTGACCACCTGCTGACGTGTGAAGGCGGATGTGCCAGTGCCCTGGATAACTGCTGGATACACGTCAACAATGGCTCGAGACCGACTAGCCAGATAAGCACGTCGCAGCTTGTCACGGGCGACATCGTCCACTGCGACTGTGTGACCAAACCGACGGACTGTGCACCAAACGCAGCCGGCGACGCCTGCGTCGGTGCTTGTCCGAACGCGGGCGAAGTCTGCGTGCCTAAATATGTGCAGTGCACGCAAGGCTCCCCGCCGGTGTGCACGATCATTGAGTGCGGTTGCCCTCCGGACGAGACGGACTGCCACGTCGAGCTTCCGCAGGCGGGTGAGGTCGGGCCGCAGTGCACGGGCGGATGTCCGCCGGCATCAGGCCTGCACGTGATCCGCAAGTGCATCCGCAGGTTCGTCGACAGTGATATGGACGGAACCAAGGACGCATGGGACTGCCGGTGTGTCGGTATCCACGCTCAGCCCGGCCCCAACCCGTCCGGCGTGCAAGCCAACCGCTACCTGACCATCGACATGGGCGGCGGCGGACCGGCGTCCGTGGCAGGCGCGCCACCGCTGCTTCAGGCGATGCGTGTGACGATGGACGTGTTGCACGACGTGCAACCGCCCAACGATCCCTGCTGCCCAGCCCCTGTGTTCGACTCCTTCGAGGGTGAATACCTGTGGGTCGGTCCGGTGTCGGAGTACAACTTCGTGGAGAACCCGCCCACGACCTTCCGCGGGGCGACGTTGCAGTGCGAGCCGTACTGGTTCGACTTCGCGTCGGAGACCGAGTACAGCATCTACGCCGCGGAGATACTCCCCAACTCCTGGTACAGCATTCAGATCGTGGACCAGGAGTGCGAGGAGTCGCTCGAGGACGAGGAGTGCTACTCCGCCGCAGCCGTCGAGGGTACGGGCAGGTTCGCAGACGTAGCCACGGAGTTCCAGGACATCATCGAGGTGCGCACTCAACCGAACGTGCTCGACATCGCCGAGGTCGTGGACCACCTCAAGGGCGTCGATGGTGCGATCGGAAAGACTCGAGCGACGTTGGAACCAAACGACCCGAATCCGGAGAACAACGTGACCGTGCTGGACGTCGCGAACGCGGTCGACGGCGTGAAGGGGGCGGCGTACCCGTTCTCCGGACCCTGCATATGCCCGTCGACAGTGGTGTGCGAGCAGGTCGACGCCTGTTCGTCTAACGGCGATTGCTCGCCGGGCCGCTGTATCGGCGGATTCTGCACGGAAACGGATGCCTGCGGACGCTGCACCGCACCGTAGAGCCGCCGAGACTGTCAACCTGTTTTGAAGGAGAGATGGGGGTGGCCCTCGAAAGGGGGTCACCTCCATTTCCTTGGACTAAACCGGAGTCAGTGGTGAAGCCTACGAGCCGGCGCAGGTCCAGCACCGTCGCCTTCAACTCGGCGCGTGCCCCACGGCCATCGGTGCGATCGACCGAGGCGCCAAACTCCTCGTTGAGTTGTTGACGTGGTTGGATGTGTCGATACGCCTCTTCTCCCCAGACGCTGCAACGGGCGCGCCGACACCGTTATCGGCAGCGAAAGACCCTCGAGTCTCAAGGCACTGTGCTCTAGGGGAGTCCGTAATCTTTGTCATCATGGATCGCGCCGTGGCACTCCAGCGTGCAACTGCCGGCGAACGACCCGAGGTCTTTGAAATCGCGCCGTAGCGACACGGGGTGCCGCTGGACTAACGTGATGTCGAAGTTGATAAGTCTGGTTTGGTCACCTCCGGAGCCCAGCGTCCCGCTGATGCCGTGCGGATCGTGGCATGCCGAGCAGGGTGCTCGCTCTTCCACCACGTGCCGCACATGCCCCTCGAAGCTCCGTGAGGAGAGCACGACCGATTGTTGATGGCACTTGTAACAGAGTGCGTACTCGAACTCCGATTCGAGATTGTCGTCGGTTACGGTGTAGTTTCTCTCTAGCAAAAAATCGTAGTTCGACCCATGAGGACCGTCCGGTCCACCGCCGCCCGCCCGGGGACCGCTGTCGTTGTTGTGGCAATCGGTGCATCGGATCATCGAGCCGGTGGGCAAACCCGGGATCAGACTCGGCGTCTCCCCCGCAGCAGAGGCGGTGACTACCGGGTGAAAGCTGCGGGCCGCGGAGCTGAACTCGAGGCGGAGGTTGGCCGTGTCCGACGACCGCACAATTCGATTGGTGACCGGAACCGGCGAGTCGCCGTGACAGCGAAAGCAGACCTCGTATTCGTACTGTGCCCGTGCGACCGGAGCCCCGCCCGAGGTCACGCCCCGGACGTTGGTTAGAGTAGGTCCGATCGGAATGTACCCCGCCTGAGGCTGAAGCGGCGATACCGCGTGTGCGTTGTGGCAATCGGCGCACTCGACGTGCGGTTCGATGCCGGCACCGGTCTCAGCCGCATCGTGAATGCCCAGATACGCCTGCGGGTCATGGGCGCTGAATTTGTCTATTTCCGCCCGCATGTTCGTCCGCGCGATCGACCCGTCGTGACAGCTCAGACAGTTCTCCTCCTCGTCCTCGAAAATTAAGAGCCGTTCCCGTCCACCGGCGCTGTGGGAGCGATGACAGCTCCGGCAGGCGTTCTCAGCCGTCGTGTTGAAGGGCCATGCCACCGCCTGCGATCCGGCAACAACCGCCCCTGACGTTTGATGGGAACTCGCGTTCCACCCGTTCATGTTGTGGCACGCCGTGCAAAGCTCGCCGAACTCCAATCGTTTGACCAGGAAGCTGCCGAACAAGTTGTGATGGGCGTCATGGCAGGACGTACACTGAAGCTGCCCGGTGAGGTCGAGTTTCACCTCCGGCGGAAGCGCCGCCGGAGAGACCAGTTGAGCGTCCGACGCGGCTATGCCGGCCGTGTAATGGAAGCTGATCGGGTGATCGTCCGACAGGTCCGTGCCCAAGTTGGAGAGCCCCGATGGCAGAAAGTCGCCACCGAGCATCCGAATCTGGTCGGGACGGCTCAAGACCCGACCCAACGCTATGGTGCCGTCATGGCAGCTCAGGCAGAGCTTGCTGGAACCGGTGGGCTGTCCGGGCACCGCGTCGAGCGTGGACGAGTCATATATCTGGTAACTGGATGTCGGCAGGTCACGATTCCACAGAGGTGTAACACCCTTGGTGTTGTGTGGGGCGTGACAGAAGATACAAACCTGCGATTCGCTCTCCGCTCGAATCTGACCGGGCCCCCACGCGGCGAGATTGTGTACTGTATCGCTCACTCGATCCTGTCCAAAGGCCGTTGCCGCCCAGCAGAGGGTCGCAAGACAGAAGGCGCGTCGCCGCACGGTGTCGCGGCGTTGCGTTCCGTGCATACCACATCCCTCGGGATAGTCCGGTGGGTGAAGATGTGTTATACCGACTGCGTATGTTGCCCGCGTCATTAGATTCAATATCTTAACGGACATCCTGCGACTCCCGTATGTACTCGAACACCTGCACGCGACGGTGATAGGAGTCGCAGACCC
>CBDUZY010000221.1:0-5422 GCA_965371825.1 uncultured bacterium | reverse complement strand
CCGTCCCTATGGGCCGGGCGCGTCGCCGATGACTACTTCCACCAACTCCGGTTCGTTAGTACCGAGAAGTTCGCGGGACTCTTCGACTCGCCTTGGGATCTGTTCACCTTCGCCAGACCGGGGCTAACGGAACGCCTCATGGACATCGGCGCCTGGCCGTGGTGGACGCTGCCGGAGTTGAGGGGGGCATTCTGGCGTCCGCTAACGGCACTGACGCATTGGCTGGATTACCTGCTCTGGCCTGACGCCCCTGCCCTTATGCACGCCCAGAGCATCCTGTGGTTCGGCGGCTTGGTCGTCGCCGTAACCGTGCTCTACAGGCGTTTGCTGGGCCCAGCGTGGGTGGCGGGCCTGGCTGCCCTGCTCTACGCGATCGACGACGCACGCGGCATGCCCGTGGGGTTCCTGGCAAATCGAAATGCCGTCATCGCCGCGTTCTTCGGAATGCTGTGCATTGTCGCCCATGACCGTTGGCGGCGCGACGGCTGGCGCGTGGGTGCTGTGATCGCCCCACTCTTCCTCCTGGCGAGCCTTCTATCGGCTGAGGCTGGTGTCGGGGCGGTGGCATATCTGATAGCGTATTGCCTGTTCGTCGACACGGGATCGTGGCGCCGCCGGCTCACGGCCCTCGCGCCCTGCGCCGCGATCGTGGTCGGTTGGCGGATCGCCTGGTCGATGCAGGGCTATGGCGTCCATGGGATCGGCCTCTACGTGGACCCGCTAGCCGATCCACTCCACTTCACGACGGAGGCCGCACTCAAAGCGCCGATCTTTCTGCTCGATCAGTGGGCTCTTCCCCTAATGGACATCGCCAACGTCGCGGCTTCGGAACTCGGGATCGTGCCCATTTTGTCTGTGGCAGCGGTTGCGTTTCTTGCACTAATCGGCATCGTGATGTTCTCGTCATTACGGAAGCAGTCGACTGCACCCTTTTTCGCCGTCGGCATGGTGCTCTCGCTCGTTCCTATATGTGCGACGTTCCCATCCGACCGAATGCTGTTCTTCGTGGGATTCGGGGCGTTCGGCTTGCTCGCCCAGTTCCTCGTAGCGGTGTTCGGGACAGAGCCGACCGATGCGAACGCTGCGAAGATCCGTGGAGCGAGACCAATTACCGTGAAACTCCTGGGCTGTTTCTTCGTTCTCTCGCATGGGATTCTAGCTCCGGTTGCGCTGGCGGTTCGCAGTGCCATGCCGATCGGCCCGAAGAGCTTCATCGAGCGGTTGTACGTCAACCTCCCGATGGATGCGCGTGTCGGGGAACAGACAGTAGTGATCGTAAACGCGCCGGTCGCGGTTGCCGCAGGGTACCTTCCGATCCGACGCGCTCTCGAAGGCGTCCCGGTCCCGCCCCATACGCGGGTCCTCGCTCCGGACGATCCGCTTATCACCATCAGCAGGCCCGATGCGACTTCGCTGATTGTGCGGCTCGAGAACGGTTACCTGCGATCGCCGATGGACCGCTTGGCGAGAGACTCGCGGCATCCGTTGGCACTGGGTGAACGCGTGAAGCTCGCGGGAATGACGGCCGAGGTTACGGCGCTGACCGGAGACGGCAGGCCGTTGGACGTGAGGTTCACGTTCGACGTCACCCTGGAAAACGAATCCTTGCGCTGGTTGTACTGGAACGGTACGACCTATTCTGCGTATGTCCCGCCCGCGATCGGCAAGGCTGTCCGTCTTCAGCGCGGGGACATCGACGAGCATCGAGTCGGCAATGACGGTTAATAACGGATGCGCGTGCGGAAGTTGACGCAGTCAGCGCGATAGTTGCGATCCCAGGGAGATTGCCGGACCGGTCGCTGATCGGCGGAAACCGAGATCATCTCCGGTTGTCGCGAGTTCCGACTTTGGCTGCCACGAGAAACAGATCGGCGTGAACGTGCTGGATCCGCGTGACCCGCCCTTCCTCGATACCAAATCCAACGTCGCTCAGACCGCCCGCAGAGACCTGAATCTCGGCATCCTCACGAACATGTGGTCGCCCTCGGGTGAGGAACGCCGCTCCGATTGGAGACCGCTCGATCAACCAGCCGGCTGCGAACCGGTCGCTATCCAGCGCCTTCCACCAGATCGAACCGCCGCAGAGAACACGCTTAGCGCTGCGCCTCTCGAAGGCCAACGGCTCGAGACCATCGACGGCTGAATCGTCCAGAGCGATATCGCCGAACTCGACTTCTGTCGGGGCGTTGGACAGGGACGTGGGCATCCGTGTTCCTCCGAATCGGTAAGTACTGTTCAAAAACCGTGATGGACGTAACGTGTCTTTCGGCTTCGTCGGACCGCCTGTTTAGCGGATTGAGTCGATCACACCTACCGCCCGCAGTTGATATTATCGGATGCCGACCCCAGCCTACTGAAGAGCGGCGCCGGCACTTTGTTGAAGAGGAACCGGCACGGGTTTTCAATCCGTGTCTTCATCGGTAGGAAACCGGTGCCCCACCTGTTCGGTGCCCTTTTTCACCAGGCTGCTAGGGTAGACGGCCCGATCACTCGCCCCTATCCTCGCCCCATGTCGCAGCAGCTCACCCCGGCCCGGTTCATCGCCAAATGGTCGCCCATCGAGTTGTCCGAGCGCGCCGCGAGCCAAGAGCACTTCATCGACCTGTGCCGACTGCTGGGGCAACCGACCCCGGCCGAGCACGACGCCACCGGCGCGGAGATAACGAAGAGGAAGGAGCTTGACATATGCCGCGACCAGAGGCTTCCGGAGAAGCCGGTGAACGATTACAGCATATAGCGCCTATCGCGTTGCTTGCGGTTCATCGACATCAAGGCGGAGGATATGAGTGATGTCTGAACCGCGGACCATTCTCATTCCGGCGCTGATCAGAGTGTATGCAACGTACATTGTGGTCGGGGTTCTGCCGGTACTTAGCTTGTTCGCGGGGGCGTGCAGACACAATCCGCAGGCAATCCCGGCGCCACCACCGGTAGTCAACCGGGATGCGATTACCGGCATCCAGCGATCTTCGAGCGTCGATTTATCCCTAATGGATCGCTCCATTCCGCCCGGTGACGACTTCTACTCCTTCGCCAACGGATCCTGGCTGAAGACCGCGCCGCGTCAAGATGGGTGCGAGAGCTACGGGTACTACGATATTGCCGACGAACGCATCATGGCGGATTTGTTGAGCATCATGCAGCCGGCAGCAGACGACCTCGATACCGACCACTTGGGCGAACTCGTGCAGACGCTCTTTCTGTCCGGCATCGACGCTGAGACAATTGATGATGCCGGATTGTCCGCACTTGCGCCCGAACTGGCTGCGATTGATGCCATCGAAGACAAAGAAGGCCTATCCCAGGTTCTAGCCCAGTTGCAGCTGATTGGCGTGACGCCCTGGTTCAGGATCCACCGCCCGGCAAACTGGGAGCTTAGCGGCACAAACTACCTGTATCTTCGGCAGACTGCTCTCGGACTGGCCGACGGCCAGATCCTCGGGCGCGAATCCGATGAACGTGCGGTGCGCGCTTATCGAGAGTTTATGACGGCAACGTTCCAGCGAGTCGGGGAGACGCAAGAGACGGCTGCCTCCCTTGCCAGCGCGATCGTCACAATGGAGCGACGGCTGGCCGCGTTGGCAATGACCACATCAGAGCTGCGCGACTTTAAGAAGAACTACAACCTTTACTCGGCGAGGAAGCTTGGAAGGCTCGTGCCGGGGCCCGACTGGCCGGTGTTTTTCGGTGCGATGGGTGTAGAGAAGGCCAGCGAAGTGGTCATCGGTCAGCCTGAGTATTTCAGGGAGGTCGGGAGGGTCATCCAGCAGCGGGACTGGAGACTGATACGGGCCTATCTCAAGTGGGCGCTGCTGCTCGAGTGCAGCCCGTTTCTATCCTCGGAGTTTCAACTGGCCCATCTCGAGTTCAAGAAGCAGGTGGGTGGAAACACGGATCACGTCGCGTCCAGGGAGTTGACTGTTGCGAAAGTCGTAAACGCGGAAGCGCCTGACGCCGTCGGATACCTGTACGTTCATGACTTCCTGCCAGAACCTACACAATCTCGCGTCCACGCCATCATCGCAAATCTCAAAGCCGCGTTCCACTACCGGATACTGAACAATGAATGGTTGAGCAAGGCGACAAAGAGCAAAGCCCTGGCAAAACTGGCCGCAATCACCTTCAAGATTGGCGGTCCGGCGAACCGGCCTTCGTACTCCGGTGTCAGTCTTGCGAGAGATTCTTTTCTTCGCAATGTTTTCCAGATACGCCAGTCCCGGATGCGCGAGCACATTGGCCGGATCGGTCAACCGCTGGACCGCGATGGTTGTCGAGTACACGCCCAGTCGAGCAACTGCTGGTATGGACCCTCGAATAACTCGATCACGCTGACGGCCGGATGCATCAGCTCGCTCTTTCGACTTGACGCCGACGACGCACGCAACTACGCAACGCTCGGAACGAGCATCGCCCATGAGATGACCCATGCCTTCGACGCACAGGGTCGCCTTTACGATGAGCGCGGCAGGCGTCGGAACTGGTGGTCCTGGCGCGAGATCGCCGAGTTCAATCGCAAGACCAAGAATCTTGTGGACTACTACGGATCCTTCTCCGTTCCGGACGGGCGGCACGTAGATGGGAGCAAGACCCTTGACGAGAACATCGCCGACCTCGGCGGTCTGGCGATCGCCTTTGATGCCTACGTGCTAAGCCTCGGCGGTAGGGAAGCGCCGGTGAAGGACGGCTTCTCCGGTCGGCAGCGGTTCTTCCTGGCTTTCGCCCAGAAATGGCGAGAGACATTCTCACAGTGCGCCCTCGAGGCCCGATTGATGGGCTGGCACGCTCCGCCCCGTTTCCGAGTCAACGGTCCGCTTTTCAACTTTTCTGGGTTTTACGAGGCGTTTCCGGATGCCGTGTCCGGGCAATCATCGCTGTTCGGCGACGAGAGAATCTCCATTTGGTGAGGCGGGAATGGCTCTCTTGTGATTGTCGCAACCCTTTCAGAGATAAGCCGGGGCCATGATCTCGAACGATCATTGCACGAGGCGGAATCTCGTCTCCGTGACGTATTCCCGCAGGGTGTCTCCTTAGTCGGCCAACCCCAATTCTCGGCATCCTTCTTTAGACCGTCCGGAGTGAACATCAATCCGGGGTAGCCGCACGCTTTTTAGCTGCGTTGGATCACAGCGGTCGCGCGGCGCGGGGCAGCCTCTGCCCGACGGTCACGACCTAACCGAGCTGCGAGCGGATATCGACCAGCGCGTCCTGGCCAACCTGCTGCGTATGAACCTCGAACGTGCAGGTGGCTTATCCGGCAGCGTTTGACCCTCTGCCGATTCGAGCGACAGCCAAGAGCGAACCACCGCAAACGTGAACGCGGTGGCCCCGGTCGTGTGACACAACAGATGTCGGGTTGGATGCGAGACCCGCCTGACGAGCCTCAAAACCAAATCGGGGCGAGAGGATTCGAACCTCCGACCTC
>CBDUZY010000220.1:0-5426 GCA_965371825.1 uncultured bacterium | reverse complement strand
TGTTGCAGTTGTGTTCTCGCGCCAGGTCCAGGGACGATCGGTAGCAGGAAGCCAATGATTCGGCTTCGCCCGCCCCACCGCCGTGCCAGACCGGTCCGACGGTGTGAATCACGTAGCCTGCCGGAAGCTTGTATCCGCGAGTGATCTTGGCCTCTCCGGTGCGACAGCCGCTGAGCGTACGACAATCAGCCAGCAGCTCCGGGCCGGCGGCGCGATGGATTGCCCCGTCAACTCCTCCTCCGCCGAGAAGTGAGTTGTTGGCTGCGTTGACGATGGCATCGACATCCTGTGTCGTGATGTCGCCCCTGACGATTTCGATACGCCTCATAGTGAGAGCTCCTCGGTCGATTCTGTCTTTGGCGAATAGTGCCGATCCGGCAGAGGCCTATCGTGTCGCCTTGGCACCGTCCGACGGTTGCGGAACTTCCTTCGGGCGGATCAACACTCCCCTGTCGACCATACCTGCGCTGCTGCGATGCTCCGCGCAAGCCAGAACGAGTTCACAATCTCGATCTCTATGTCGCAGTCGATGGCAATGCTCGAAGGCCCTTCGGTGAGGTGAGCCGCGCGTAGTCCAGAGAAGTCCGTCAAACAAGGTGCGCGGTCTACCGATCTCCAGGCGAATCCCAGACGGCGACGGGACCGCCTTCAGCCTGCTCGGATCGTGCAGTTGGACAAGCAATGGCCCAAGCGTTTCGCGCCATAGTTCCTCCGTCCAGTCGGTAACGGACGGCTCGGGGAACACGTGGCGTCGGGACAGTTGAAGTACCGCGCGTACCTTCCAACCGCCGTCGATGGTAAATTGTGTGAAGTACTTTCCGCTGCCCCGCAATCTGCGATCGCGCTGCCGTGCGAGAGCGGCGGCATGCACCACTTCCGCTCGTTCAATCGCGGATATGAGTTTGCGTTCACCTGGAGAAGCATGACCCGCCGGAGGGGCGGCGAGATACTTGCGCAAGAATCGCAGACGCTCGGCTCGCGTCGTCACTTGACGGAAGGCGTGGTGCAGTTGGGTCAGTGATCGGACGACGTGCGGATAAGATGCCGGGCCGGCCGACAGAGACGAGCCCGCAACGTCGATGAACACGGCCGAGAGCGCGCCGGTCGCGTCGGGTGAAACGAGCACGTTTCGCGGGTGACCGTCTGCGTGGGCGAATCCGCGGGCGTGAGCACCGGCGTAGAGTCTTGCCGCGGATTCGGCGAGCGGGGCGAGGTCGCTGGGTCGCCGCTGCGGGGTCTCGCGTGTGCACCGGTTCCAGGCATCCCAAAGAGTGACCGCGCCGTCGACTCCCTTTGACAGCAGCACACTTCGAGGTCGAGCCCCGCTCCTGACGCCGACCCCTACGCATCTCGGAACCGGCACGCCTCGCCCCTCGGCGGCCCTTGACGCTCGCCACTCCTTCTCGGCCGACGTCATTCCCAATGCGCGGCGGAGCCGATCGGGAAGACCGCTGTCGTGGTCGATCACCTTCGCGAATACGTCAACGTCGCCTACGGTGACGCGCCACGTGCATCTTCGGTAACCTGGCTTGACCCGCTGAGCGCGAGGGTCGTGGTCGAGGCTGAACCAGTCCGGAGCGTCGGACCCGAGGATGCGGTCGCTCCACGTGTCGACGACCTTCCAGCGCGTCTCGCCGCTACGCGTGTGGATGACGCCCGGGACGCTCGTCGCGGAGCCTTCTCGCCTTCGTGTCTTGCGTGAGGTCTGGGTGGGCATCGTCTGTGAAACCGCTCCGTGTCCAACATCGCGTGCCATACATGTGCCGCGTCTCGACCTTGATTGTACCTTGGGTCAAACCCGGGAGCCACGCGGCGCCGGCGACCGGACGCTCGAGCCGTCGCTGCCCCCGACGATCCTCGGCCGAATCGCTAACGGAAGCGCGATCCGGTCGTTTCGTCCGAACATGTCGTCGACGTTCCGGTCGCCGGTGGCGGTCCGCGTCATTTACTGGTATCTGTTGTTGACGTCGCCAGGATAACGGACAGCCTGCGGAGAAGAGGCACGTGAGACGATCCATTCATCAAGCTCTAGCCACATTGCTCATCCTGGTGGCGGGATGCCACTTGTCGCCCGCAAGCGGGCTTGCCCGGACCGACAGTACCGACCGAGAGATCTATCGTCTGATAGATGATCGCCAGAGGGCAGCCCTTGGGGCAACGAGTAATGTCGACATCGGTACCGAGTCCGGCGATGTAGCCGCGTCCGAGCGCATGTACTCGTCCACGCCTCGTCCGGTCGGCGCTGCGTTGCCCCCGGCTTTCCAGCCCTCGCGGGAAGCGGCCTCTACGGCTGATTCGAGTTCCGACAGCCGGTCGTCGGCGGGGTCGTCATTGGAAAGCGACGAGCGGCAGTCCCGCGGCGATGATCTCGATGAAGGTCTGCCGCCGGCCGGAGGTGATGATCCAGACTCCGGCTTACCGGTTGACGATGAACTCGGCCCGCAACACTCGGCCAGCATTTTCCGGGATGACCAGTTCGATCAGGTCACCGTGTTCAGTGTTCGAGACGCTCTCGGGTACGCCTTCAAGCACTCCCGAGAGTTCCAGGATGCGAAAGAGGCCCTGTACCTGGCGGCCCTTGACCGCACCTTGGAGCGCCACCTGTGGACCCCCCAGTTCGTCGCCCGGGTGCGGGCTGAGTTTACCGACGACGGTCAAATAACCGGTTTCGACCAGGCGATGTCGGCGGTCAGTGACGTGGCCGTGACTCAACGACTGCCCTACGGCGGTGAGGTGACCGCCCGCGTGATAAATAGCCTGGTGCGCGATCTGACCGCGCACACGTCAACCGGGGAATCGGGCAGCGTGATCCTCGAATCCGACATTCCGCTTCTTCGCGGAGCGGGGCGGACGGCGCGCGAATCACTCTACTCGAGCGAGCGAGAGTTGATCTACGCGGTAAGGACCTTCGAGCGGTTCCGCCGTACGTTATTGGTCGACATAGCCCGTTTCTATTTCGACTTGCAGCAGCGCAAATCCCAGGTCGTTAACAGCTTCAAGAGCTATCGGGGTCGCCGCGACGACTGGCGCAAAGCCGACTTCGTCCACCGCGTGGGGCAGAGCAGGGATATCTCTGAGGCTCCGCGCGCGAAGTCGAGCTTCCGCCGCGCCGAAGCCAGTCTGGTCAGCGCCAAAGAGCAATACGAGTCGGCGCTGGACAGGTTCAAGATAACCCTCGGAATGCCCGTCGACGTGCTACTCGATGTGTTGGACCAGGACGCCGACGAAGCCGCCGCGGTCCTCGACGATCTTCTTGGGGATGTCGAGCTCGAGACAGCCGTCGATGTCGCCTTGCGCTACCGTCTGGATCTGATCAACAGCGCCGACCGCGTTGATGACGCTTCTCGCGGCGTCCGGGTCGCCAAGAACGCGATCCTTCCTGACTTGGATGCGAGCGGCAGTGTCACGCTGGACACCGATCCGGAGCACCTCAGTTCGACCGGCTACAACACCGAACGGGCGACATGGAGCGCGGGGATCGAACTGCGGGTTGACGATCGAAAGGCGGAGCGAAACGCGTATCGGGCGGCGCACGTCGCCGTTCGCCGTGCTCAGCGCGACCATGAAGAGAGGATGGATGTCGTTCGGGCCGACGTCAGACGCGCAATTCGACGCATTTCCGTGCAGGACAATCTCCGGCGCATTCAGGCCATGCAGGTCGAAGAGAACGAGCTGCGTTTAGCGGCCGCCCGTGCCCAGTACGACCTGGGTATGACGACTAACCAGGATGTCGTTGACGCGGGGGACGAGTTGTTGGCAGCCCGCAACGACCTTGCCGCTGCGGTGTCGGCCTATCGCAATGCGATCCTCGAGTTTCGGCGCGACACGGGTACGGTTCGCGTGGACGATGACGGCAGGTGGCAGTGGGATGGTGTCTCGGATGAGCAACCAACCGGGGATGGCCCCGCCGTTGGACCGTGACGGCAATCACCTCGCTCGGTGAGAGCGGGCCCTCATACAACTTTCGACGCATTTCGGTTACTTTGTTTTTGTACGCCGATTGTGCTACTATATATGCAGTGGTCGATGATAGAGTGCGCGCTGCGCGGGCCGGGTGGAAGCTGACATGGAATGGGGTGGCCCGGCTCGGCTGGCGGAGGGGGGGGCTGAAATGAAGGCCCGCCCCACGTGTCATTGCTTCGAACGGGACGCAACCTGACGGCTGGCCCACCTGACTGACTGGAAACGGATCATGACGACAACATTGACAGGCGGGACGACCAAAGCCCACCGTGAGACGGGAGCCCTTCGCGGGTCATCCCGCGCGCTCACTCGCCGGGCGTGGGTTCCGGTGATAATCGGAGTCGGCGGAATCGGACTGGCTTGTATCGTCGTGTGGAGCGTGTTGGGGTGGCAACGTTCCGCTGAGTTGGCGAGCAACGTTCAGACCATCATCGTCGAGCCGCGGACCTTTAACTTGGTGCTCAAGGAGAAGGGCGAGCTCAAGGCGGCCCAGTCTACGGACATCAAGTGCGAGGTCGAAGGCCGCTCCACGATCATCAGCCTCATTCCGGAAGGGACCGCGGTCAAGGCGGGCGATCTGCTCGTCGAACTCGCGAGTGACGAGATCGAGAACCGCATACAGCTGGAGGATCTAAAGGAGGCCAACGCCTTCACGGCGTTTGAGGCTGCGAAGTCGGAGTTGGCTATTCAGCGGGATAAGAACGCCAGCGACATCCGCAAGGCCGAGCTCCAGATCGAGCTTGCCGGACTCGAACTCGACAAGTACACCAAGGCCGATTGGGTCCAGAAGCTCAAGGACGCCGACATCGCCATCGAGCAGGCCGAGATGGGACTCGAAAGGCGCGAGCAGGATTACACGGCTTACAAGGAGCTCTACGCCAAAGACTACACCACGCTTACCGAGCTCGAGGAGGCCGAGTTCAATTTCAAGAAGGCGGAGTGGGACCTCGAGAAGGCTCGCATGGCCCGGGAGGTCCTCGAGAAGTACACGCACGTTGCCGACCTCAAGCGAAGAGAGTCCGACCACGAGGAAGCCATCAAGGAATGCGAACGGGTGAAGAAGAACGCCGAAGCCGAGAGGACCAAGAAGGAACACACGCTGGAAGGAAAGAATAAGGAGCTGACCCTCGTGCGGGACCAGCTGGCCAAGCTGCGAACGCAGAGAGACAAATGCCGTATCGTGTCACCAACGCCGGGTTTTGTGGTCTACGGCGGCGATCAAGGCCATAGCTGGCGCAGGTCCAGCGATGACCAGATCAAGGAGGGGGCAACGGTCCACGAGCGGCAGATTCTCATGCAGCTTCCCGACACCTCCTCGATGACGATCATTGTCCGCATCCACGAGGCCAAGACAGACAAGCTCAAGCTCGGACAAAGCGTGGTCGCGACTATCGAGGGAATTCCTGGGCGCCGGTTCACCGGAAGCGTACCCAAGATCGCGGCGGTCGCGGACAGTCAGAGCG
>CBDUZY010000219.1:0-5441 GCA_965371825.1 uncultured bacterium | reverse complement strand
GAGAGATCGAGGTTGGGATCGCAGAGGGGGTCAAGCAGTTCGCAGAGTCGGTAGGTCGGGTCCGCAGACCCGACATCTGGCTCGACCTGAGCTGGACTCCGAAACCGGATCAGCCCGGCCCGGGAACCGGATTCGTTGGGAGCGCACCACCCAGGCAGTTATCATAACATCGGAATCGAAACGGGGAGGAGAATACAGACGAGTGAATCGCAATGTCGAATTACGTTCGGGCTTTTGCTCCCGGTGGGACGTTCGTCTTCACGGTTGTCACGTATCGGCGTCGTCCGATCTTTAGGGACGCTGGTGCCCGCACGTTTCTTCGAGCAGCCATCGAAGACGCACAAGCCTGTCGCTCTCTCAGCCTGGATGCGATCGTGCTTCCTCCGGACCATCTACAGGCAGATACACCGTCGGCTCCTTGTTGCCGATCCGTTGATTCGTGCATCCCGAGATGAAGGCCATGTTGGCGATCTCGTTGATTTCGTTCGTCGTGAATCTGCCCTTGAGGATTGACTTCGGGAAGACGTGTGATAGTAAATGCAATGCAGCTTTCCCTGGTGGGCACGTGATATGCCCAGGCCGCGGCGCTCAGGAATTCCCTTACGCGAGTCTTGACTCCTGGATCTGCAACCTGCGGTCAGCGATCGCGCCGGTAACCTCGCTGTGGCGCCGCGCCCCTCGACCCGCATCAAAGGTCTTGAATGTCCTCGCATCGATCGCGAGATTGCGCCGGAAGACGAGGTTGCCTACCAGCGTGCTGAAAACAGGGAAGACTTTGTGGGTGCGCACAAGGCTCGCAACACCCCGCCGGACAATCCGAGGATAGGAGTAGAAGATGCGAAGCGCGGTAAGCCATTCATCGATCAGGTCGGTCCAGGTCAAGTTCATGTATCGCGCCACGGGGAACGCGAGTGTGTAGTACTTCCAATCATGAGGGAACGAGTTGGCTACGATCCGGCCGTCTGCCTCCATCGCTCGCCAGAGATCCGTACCGGGAAGCGGAGTCAGCATCGTCACGCCAAGACCGTCCAGCCCGTAGGCCATGGCTGCCTCTGCGATAGTCTGTCCGACGCCTCTGCAATCCACGTCTAACCCTATGATAAAGGCGCCGTGGGCCACGATGCCGTGACGCTGCAACGTTCGACACGAACTGCGTATGCTGTGGACACTCCGAATGTTGAACTTCTTGTTGATCTCGACGAGTCCCTCATCCGTTGGCGTCTCGAAACCCAACAGCGCGCCAACACAACCAGCCCGGCCCGCGAGGCTAACCAGTTCCTCATCCTCGCCCATGTTGATCGTGACCTGGCAGATCCACTTCTTCTTGATCTTCGCGTCGATCATGGCGCGAAACAGCTCCTTCGCCTGCCCAGTGTGAGAATTGTTTGTGCCTATGAGGTTGTCGTCAACGATGAGAACATATTTCTCCTTTATTTGTTTGAACTCATCAACAACTTCCGCCACTGGGCGTCTCCTGAAACGCCTTCCGTTAAAGGCCGAAACGCTGCAGTAGCTGCAGTTGAGCGGACATCCACGCGCCGTCTGGACCGACCCGAAGGCATAGCCTGAAGGAAGGAGTTCATGTCGTGCGGCTGGCACCTTGTCCATGTCGGCCGTGCCCCCGTTGTAGACTTGCTTCAACGCCCTGTGCTGGAAGTCGTCGATCACGTGTTGCCATACCGGCTCAGCTTCTCCTGTAACGACCGTGTCCGCATAACCGAGCGCCTCGTCGAGACACATCGTCGCGTGGATACCCCCCATCACGACCGGCACGCGCTGGCTGCGGAAGTGCGCCGCAAGTTCATAGGCGCGGTACGCTTGTGAAGTAAAGGCCGTTAAACCGACGAGATCGGGTCGGGGCAGGGCGTCGTAATCGGGAGCACGAAGGTTCTCGTCGATGACTGTAACGTCCCAATGAGAGGGCGTCAGGCGTGCTATCACAAGGAGGCCGAGGGGTTTCCAAATGCGATACTTATTGAACCGATTGTCCCTTGTGTTGCCCATCGCGACCGCTGGGTTGCGCGGGTTGATCAGGTACAAGCGCATTGGTTATCCTCCTGCGGTTCGTCGTCGGTACATGACGCGACTTCTCCTGATGGGGCGCGCAAGTCTCGCCAGCCACGCGGCTTTCGTCCTCGGGGTCCGCCACGGCGAACACGTCCTGGACGTACTCACTGGAGATGCCAGCCACACACGACAGAGCTGGAACGTAGCCAGCCACCAGACGGCTGGACCATAGTCGGCGGGCTCAGTCGCCACAAGCAAAAAGCAGTCCAAAGTCACAGAAATCTGGCGCACATGAAGTGTCACTGGGCCTCACTGTGAGGCAGAGCTGGATGCGCTGATGTTCTTCGGACCCGACCTACAAAGGGGTGAGGACGTACTGCACCTCGGCGGGTTCGTCGCGGTTGGCGGAGAGATCGAAGTTCGGGTCACAGAGCGGTTCGAGCAGCTCGCAGAAGAGGTCGACCCAGTCGCGTTTGATGGATGACCTTGTTTCGGGCGTAAGGGCGCCGGCCATGCGGATCAGCATCGGGGCGATCGGGCGCAGGCCGATGTCCCAGATATGCGCATGAGTGCGGGTGACGAACGGTGTCGCGGATTCCAGGGTCAGGCCCGCTCGGGCGAAGCGAGCCTCCCACGTCGCTTGATCCGCAACGGTCGGCCATGTTTCGACGCGACCGCGGCCTATGATGTCGAGGAATCGCTTGCCGAGAGCCGCTTCGTGGTCCGCGAGCGTGTACCGCCGCAGGCTGTCGAGCTTGACCTGGAGGATGGCGCGACCTCCCGGCTGAGTGATGCGGCGGATCTCGCCGAGAAAGGAGTCGATCTCGCTTACCCAATACGCGGCGTTGCAGTAGATAGTGTGAAAAGCGTCGTCGTCGAACGGGAAAGGCTTGTTGCTGTCGTGCTCGATCAGTTCGTCGTAGAGGTTCAGGCGCGATGCCTTGGTTAGCAGCGTTTTCTTCCAGTCGATGCCGACGTCGATCGTTCGGCCGGGCGTGGCCAGGATCTTCGGCCGGTAGTCGCCTGCGGTGAAGTCGAACATATCGACGTGGTCGTCGCGCACACGATCCAGACGACCGACGGCGGCGAACACATCGAAGTCGGGGCCAAACGCCCCACCGCAATGAAGGAAGGTGAACACGCCGTCGCCGCAGCAGATATCAATACATGGGTGTCCCAGGTCGATTCGAGACAAGGTCTGACTTCGGAGTGTCATCCAGAAGGCGTTTTCCGGGCGGAGCCAGTAGGCTTGAACGAACTTGCGGAGAAGCTCGCGGCGATCGGCCTCTCGCTGACCCGGCGTCACTGGTGCAACTGTTGAGACGGTTTCTTCGCGTGTCACGCCGGACTCCATGCGAGGTTCTTTTGTCGAATCGTGGCGTCGACGTGGATGGTGTCGATTCGCGGGAGCCTCATGGGGTCGGCTTCGCGCGACGCCCGCCGAGCATCCGTGGTGAAGGCGTGAACGAATCCCACCTCGCGACACGCGGCGGTGGCTTCGTCGCTGACGCTGCCATACGGGTAGGAGAAGGGCCGCAGGTCCGAGCCAAGCCCCTCACGCAGCACGGCCGCTATCCGGCGGATGTCTTGTCGGGTCTCAGTCGCGCTCAGACGGCTGTAGGGTTCGTGTCCGAAACCGTGCCCTCCGATGGTGTGCCCCCGCGACTGCATCCCGACCAGGTCGTCCCAGCCGAGGTACCAGTGTCTCGCCCAGCGGGCACTTGATCCGACGTGGCGCTTGAAGAGTGCTTCCAAGGCGGAGACACGCACATCGATCGGCAGGCCCATCGTAAGTACGTACTTGAGGCGGGCTCTGTTGTGACTTTCGTAGTGATACATTGCGAGGGCTGGATCGGATTCATCAGCGCTCCGCTGATCGAGCGTCGCGAACCACTCCTCATCACCGCCGTTGGCAACGATGTGGCTTCGTAACTCCTCCTCGAACATCTCCTCGCCGAGAATCGAGAGCAACACATGGATCGTGTGAGCGGAGAGCATTCGATGTCCGGTTAACACGGCGCCCGGCACGAAGAAGACGCCGCGCAGACCAAGATCGTCGAGTATCGGCACCACGGTCTTGGCGTGATCGGCCAGCCCGTCGTCGAACGTCAGCAGGAACGAACGGGGTGGGATGGTCCCGCGACCTTGCATCCAGGCGTAAAGCGTCGGCCAGTCGATCGGTTCGAGTGCTCCGCACAATCGATCAAGCTGCGCCGAGAAGTCCGCGACGGTCAGCCCGCACAGCCTCTCTCGCGTGCCCGGTACGCCGGCACAGGTCAATGGGTCGCGGTCGTGCACGTAGTGGTACATCACGACCAGGACTTGCGGATTGGGTTCCTCGGTGCCTATCCCCACCATATCGCCGTTCCCCGACCTGCCTGTCTCCATGAAGCTATTTATCGGATGCCCGGGTGAGGGCCTGCACCTTGTGTGGCTGGATTAGGGAGTGGTTCACTTCCCCGGCGAGGGGAAGAGCCCGGCCGCCTCCCCGATGGTCTCGGACAGCGTGGGGTGAGGATGAATGATCCTGGCGAGGTCCGAGGCATGCGCCCCCATTTCGATGGCCAGCACGCCCTCGGAGATCATCTCACCGGCGTGGGGTCCGGCAATGCCCATACCGAGCAGACGGTCGGACGCTTTGTCGAGGATCAGCTTGGTGACGCCGTCGGTACGACCTAGGGCCACGGCGCGACCCGAGGCGGACCAGGGGATCTTCCTGATAGCGATGTCGAGCTCTTGCTCCTTCGCCCATTCCTCGGTGACGCCGGCCCAGGCGATCGCGGGATCGGTGAAGACCACGGCCGGGATCGCCAAAGGCCTGAAGGTCGCATCCTTCCCGGCGAGCCGATCGGCAAGAACGACCCCTTCGTGCTGGGCCTTGTGGGCGAGCATGGGGTTTCCGATCACGTCGCCTATGGCGTAGATCTTGGAGGCCGTCGTTCGAAACTTGCGATCGACCTTGATGAACCCGAGCTCGTCCACGTCGATACCCACCTCTTGAAGTCCGAGGTCGGATGAGTTCGGTCGTCGGCCGACCGCAACGAACACCTGGTCGAACTTCTTCAACTTGGGTGGGCTCTTTCCCTCGAAGGAGACCTCGACACCACCGGGGACGTCCTTCATGGCGGTCACGGTGGTGTCCAGACAGATCTCGGCGAAGTCCTCCCTAAGGCGCCGCAATAAAGGCCTCACCAGGTCGCGATCCACGCCCGGGAGAAGCCCCGGCGTCATCTCGACGACCGTAACTTGCGAGCCGAAACCGGCGAAGACCTGGCCCAGTTCCAGACCGATGTATCCGCCGCCAATCACGAGAAGCGTTTCGGGAATGCGCTCGACCTCGAGAGCGGCGCGAGAGGTGACCACCCGTGGCGATTCGATCTGAACGCTGCGAAGCCGGATCGATCGCGAGCCCGTGGCAATGATCGCCCGGCGAA
>CBDUZY010000218.1:0-5487 GCA_965371825.1 uncultured bacterium | reverse complement strand
CCGTCGGCATTCACCACCCGAACAACTACGATGACTGGAAACGGTGGAGCAGAGGGCAACGCTACTCTGGAGCTTATATCAAATACCACCAGTTGCGCTTCAACGTCGCGGGTGGCGTAGGTCACATATACTTCGGGTCATCAGGCTCGGGAATCTGGCGGGAAGACGATCAGAAACTGTTCGGAAACCTCAGTTTCGGGACCGGTGAGCCCGGCTGCGACCACCTGTCCGTATCCGCTTACTACGGACAATTCGCCAGCTACTATCCGACTATCGCCTCCCTCTTGGCGGCGGGCAGCGATGATTCGCTTGACGACAATGATGACTGCGCCAGTGCCACTACTCTGGACTCCGGAGTCCATCAAGACCTCGTAGTCAAGAGCGTGGACGAGGATTGGTATCGAATTCCCGTGGGATGGAGAAGCGAACTCGACGTGGACTTGTCGTTCATGGACTTTCACGGGAACATAAACGCGGAACTCTACGATTCTTGTGGTGGATCCATCGTGGCGTCCGCAGCCGGTTTCACGAACAACGAGTCGCTGACATACGTCAATCTGGGACCGGCAACCGATCTCTACCTGCGTGTCTACCTGGGTGACGACACCAGGAACACATATGAAATCACCAGCCAGGTTACATCGACGGCCCGGCCGGAACCCACGGGTACGGAGAAGAACCGGTACATCTCGATGGTCATCCCGCAAGGACTCGGCGAGGAAACGGCCATTCGCGTGCAACTGACTTCGCTGCACCACCCCGCCGAACCGGCTGACGCCCCGGACTTCGGCGCCTGGGAAGGCGCCTACCGGTGGGTGAACGCGCTTGATGAGACACTCACTTGCCCCGAGTCGCCGAACTTTCCCGGTGTGACTTTCAGATGCGCCGTGCTCGGTTGTTATCCCGAGTACCGCAACTGGAGCGCGGAACTCAGTGGCGAAGCGTTGCACGTGACCGGTGCGGCTGTCATGCCGAGTTCGCTGTACGACGTGGCACAACTGTCGTCGACTTGCCAGGGGAACGAAGCGTCCTGCACGGCGGTTTCCGAAGCGATGTCTGCCTTCTCGGCCACGCACGGTGACGTGGACCCGCTGACCGATGCTCTCGTTGTTCTCGATATCGCTCGCGTTGTCGATCACATCAAAGGGATTCCCGGCGCGCCGTCAAAGCCGAGCGCCCACCTGCGACCGAACGTGCCCAATGCCCTCAACGAGAACGTAGGCGTTCTGGACGTCGCCACCGCGGTCGATGCCGTAAAGGGGAACGCGTACTGGCACTTCGGCGACTTCGGTCCGTGTACGGACTCCTGCCCGGGCGAGGCCGCGTGCCCGTAGAAGTGTAGACGGATGAACAGGCCTGGGCTCGCCCCGAGCGGCCGCCCGCTGCAGACAATCGACAAGAGCCGCCGCAACGGGAATCCCATCCGGGACTGCGGCCTCGTCGGGCTTTCGGATTGCTGACACCCCGGCGATCCACTGCGCTTTCGACTGGCCGACCCCAACAGCCGTGGTTCGGTATCCGCCTCCTCTTCATATGTCGACCCGGAAGGCCGAACACGACCGTGTGGCGCCGGGCCACCTGAAACCGGTCGCCCGCATGTTGCGAGCTTGTCGCTCCGGCGTGCTCCAGTCTCCGATCCACCGCTGCTTGACGGGACATTTGCCGCGGGACTATCATATAACCGAGACGTGCGGTACCGGCTGCCTGCGGAGGGCGGTCCGAGCGAAGATGGGGTGCGTGCCGTCGCCTGTGTTCACGGTCCAGGCGGAGTTTGTCCGTTGACCGCTGAACCAGCCGAGATCGCCGAGTGAGCCTAATACTGTGGCGGGCTCGACGGAATGGTGGGCAATCGCCTTGGTTCACCGCACGGAGGTCCTTCGGCCGGCGAGCCGCCGGTGGAGTCATTCGATAGAACACGCGTTAGCTTTCCGGCCGTCGTTTGTGGCCGAACCTCTTTAGCAAGATGGAGTCTGGAACATGTTTGGATGCAGCCGCTCGAAGATCAGTGTCGGGTGCCTGTTGGCTTTGGTCGGAGCCGTCTCCCTCTGCGGGGCACTTTGGTCCTGTGGAACGGCGCCAACGGCGTTCTTGGTCAGCGGTCCGGGCGGTGCGGGTAACGTACCGCCGACACTCGAGTTTACGGAGCCGACTACCGACCTGACGCGAGGCCAGGGCGACCCCTTCCTGATTCGATGGATCGACACCGACCCCGATGACAACGCGAGCATAAGTTTCTCTTTGATCAACATCGATACGAACCAGGGAATCCTGCTCGTCACCGGTCTCGCGGAGAACGAGCCGGGGGCGCCCGACTCGCACACCGTGGGGACAGCGCTGATTCCCACCGGAAGCTATACCCTCCGGGGTACCATCGACGACGGCGTGAACGCTGCGGTCAACGTGGTTGCCGTTACGGGCGATGCGAACCTCCGCGAGATTCTCGTCAGGATCGTCGGCGAGGGCGAGGGGCAGCAGACCGAACCGCCGACGGTCGCCGTGACCGCGCCGGCGTTCGATCTCAGTGTTACGCAGGACGACGTGCTAACCGTTGCGGTGCAGCCGACCCTGTTTGGCGGAGACGGCGTTCCGTTCGATCGTGACAGCGACATCGAACTCATCATACTGCTCGATTTCGATCAGATCCCCACAAACGACGATCCGGCGAATCCCCCCGCTCCAGGGGACATTGATCCGATCAGCCCCAATCCATCGGACATAATCGTTCTGGACCGAACGATCATCACCGAAGGCGTGGCCGACCCCCAAGAGTTTCGGATCCGCATCGACCTCAGCACGGTTCCACCCCGTCCGACCGGCGAACCGTACTACATTCGCGCCACGGCCTTCGACGGCACGAATCCGTCGGTTCATCAATACGCGGTTGGCACTATTAGCGTCGTGCAGCTTGCCTCCGGCGACATAGACCTTTTCGACGTCGGGCGGAGCATCTCCGGGGCTAAGTTCTATGGGCACAATCCGGGGGCGAACCTGGGCTCCAGCATGACGAACGTGCTGGACTTCGACCTCGACGGCGTGGCTGATTTCGTCCTCGTGGCCCAGTTCGGCAATCCGCGCAACGCCGGTCTCGTTGGTGAGGCATACCTGGTCTACGGGCAGGACGGGACACGGTTCGGCGGCGTTATCTCCGCCAACTCGATCAGTGAAACGATCGACGGCGCGATCTTCGAAGCCCCGCCGGTTCGTACGATAGAGGGTTGGATTCGCGGAGAAGCCCTGAGCGATGGGATCGCGGACGTCAACTACATTCCCGACGTCACAGGCGACGGCCGTCCGGAGATTATTTTCGGCCTTCCGCGCGTCGTCGGTGCGTTCGACACTATCGATTTCGATCCGAGCGACGAGGACGTGACCACTGGTGACGACACTGTACAGATGGAGATCCTCTATCGTCAGGGACGTGTAACGGTACAGACCGGCGACGGGGCGCCGGTGCCCGTCTCGACAGTGTACAGCGGCGTCGATGAGGTGACGATCAGCAGCGCCCAGCCGAACACCAACTTCGGTTCGTCGGCGAGCTTGAGTTGGCAGGATGCCGGCGACGGACAGCGAGAATGGGGACTCATCAAGTTCCGCGACGTGCTCAACCATATTCCCGACAGCGCCTCCGACATCGACTTTACCACTATTACGGCTTCGATCCGGCTGCGTGTGTTCGACACGGGCGGGCAGGGAGCGGTGAATCAGCTTCTGACGGATTTTGACGAGCAAACCAGGTACAGCACGTTTGCCGTCGGCGGCGGCGACCCTCAGCCGGACATTGATTACGTGGATACCGGCGGACCCATTGGGAACGTAGACGGTGGGACCGCAACCATCGTCGAGGTCGACGTCAGCGACCTTGTCCGACAGATGTTCGATGGTCTCCTGTTCGGCTTCGACAACGAGATCCGACTGATAATCGTGCCGAATGCGAACGAGGGGGCCGATCGGACCTCCGTCCGCTCGAGTGAGTTCACGTCCGTGGACACCGACCGCCCGACTTTGCGCATCGGCTACACCCGGGGGGGCATTCAGGGATCGCTGGGGTGCTTCCCGGACGGGCTGGTCAATAACCAAACCGATGACACCCAAACCGACGCCTTCGATGTGCAATGGTACGCGGGCGGCATGGCCGTCGTCGTCAACAGCCAGAACCGAGATAACGATGGGCTAATCAACATCGATCGCCTTGATTCGACCGTCGTCGCTCTCGAGCTGGTTGGCCAACGTGGAGGGTTCCCGCTTGGTCCGGACGACGTTGATCGGGCCGGCGGCAACATTAACGTGCGCGCCGACAATCAGAGCACCCCCTCAGACGACATGGGCAACGATCCGCAGGAGGGCGGACGCATCTCAGGTTTCAGATTCGTCGCCGGCTGGTTTGATTTCGTGGACCATTCTCTCCTCGGGCAACCCGCTCGCGAGGGCAAGTTCGCACAGACGGTAAGCTCTATCGGAGATGTGGACAACGACGGAGTCGGCGAGATCATAGTGTCCGCCCCGTACAACGAACGATACCGGGAGGATCTATTCACGACGTACGGCTTCCAGAGCACGCACTGGTCGTCGACACCCTTCACCGGGAGCATCGTCGTGTTCCCGGGGGCCAACTACAATGACCCATTCTGGCGAGATGACAATGGCCAGGAAGGCACCTCCACCATACCGGCCCTCGACCAGTGGCAATGGCCTCCATTCGGACGTTGTCAGACGCCCTCGCAAGGGCGCCACTCGAGCACTCCCGCTGACGCCTTCGAGGTGTTTGCGGAGGACGTCGACGACCGCCTGGGTGGTGCCCAATCGGCCGGCGACTTCAACCAGGACGGACTGGACGACATCCTGTGCGGCGCCTATATGAACGACCGCCCGGGGTTGACGGACGCCGGTGCCGCGTACGTGCTCTACACCCGCAACGTGCTTGCCGATTTCCAGCTGTCGAACGCCGACGACCCAATCATGCGAACACCGATGTTGCGAATCCGCGGGGCGAAGAGAGGCGATCAGGTCGGCTGGAAGCTCGCCACCGGCCGAGACGTAAACGGCGATCGTATCGACGATGTGTTCATTGCCTCTCCGCGAACGGACTACGGCGGCGTCATACGGTCGACGTGCGGCGGAGATTTCAACGGTGACGGCGTTCTCGACGCGACCGACCTGTCAGTCTCGACGTTCAACACTTGCGAGCGAGACTTCGGCGACGAACTGTTCTCCGACGATCCGTGCAAGGTATTCGACTACGACAACGACAGCGATATCGACGACGAAGATCGCTGCATTTTCTGCTGCCTCTCGGACGACTGCGAGCCGGCCGGCGACTGCGTACACGGTCGCAGTGGGAGCTGTTGTACGAACCTGGTTGACAACGGCTTCGTCGGCATCGTCTTCGGAGGTAGGTTCCTCGACGGCGATCGCGATATCACGCAGTTGGCGACGAGCGACTTGCCGGGAGCCGTCTTCTACGGCGGCAAGGCGGGAGACCGGGCGGGG
>CBDUZY010000217.1:0-5497 GCA_965371825.1 uncultured bacterium | reverse complement strand
CTTTCGGACGACCACCCGATCAGCTTCTACTACACGAGCGGACTTGCGGCGTCGGACCGCCAACTCAAAAGCCCCGAGACACTCCAGGCGGACATCAAGCTGGACTCAACGGGCCAGCTCCAATGTACGGCCTGCCACGACCCCCATCACAACAGGACCCGAATGTTCCTGACCATGACCGACGCGTTCGGCGCTCTATGCAGGGCCTGCCATGACATGGACGGCTGGTCGTCGGGCTCGCACAGCTCGTCGAGCGAGGCGGTGGCGAGTGACGCAGCGGCCGACTGGCCCTTCGGCACGGTGTCGGAGAACGCCTGCCGAGCGTGCCATCGCAGCCACTCCGCGGGTGGTCGTGAGCGGCTGTTGATCTTCGAGAAAGAAGAGGACAACTGTCTGAGCTGTCACGACGGGCGGGTCACCCGGTTCGACATCAGCGCGGAGCTCGACAAGCCCACCGCTCACGACCCCCGTCGGTACCTTGGTGTTCACGATCCGGTGGAGGTCCTGTCCGGGTCGAGCCCCCACGTCGAGTGCAGCGACTGCCACAATCCCCACGCGGCTGCCCAGCCGACCGGCAAGGGATTCGTGGACATTGGAGAGACTCTGCAGAGGGTACCCGGGGCGACGCTGGGTGGAGGTTACGTCGAGGACGCGCAGTTCGAATATGAGGTTTGCTTTCGTTGTCACGGTGACGCGCCGGTTCCGGTATCGCGGAGGATCGCCCGCCAGGCGGATCAGCCGAACCTGCGCCTGAAGTTCGGTCTCGCCAATCCCAGTTTCCATCCGGTGGCGGGGGCCTCGCCTTCATCGGATACGGTCAGTCTCGATCCGTCAATCTCCACTGGCACGCAGATTCGATGCACGGACTGCCATAACAACAACGCCGGACCGCGGGCGGGCGGCAGAGGCCCGGACGGTCCGCACGGCTCCGTGTACGACTTCCTCCTGGAACGCAACTACACCGTACGTGATGACACGCCCGAGTCAGCCTATGACTACGCGATGTGCTACAAGTGCCACAGGCGGGCGAGTATCCTGAACAACGAGTCCTTCCCCGACCACGCCAGCCATGTGCGCGATCTTGATACGCCCTGCTCCGCGTGCCACGACCCGCACGGAGTCAGCGCGATCGCGGGCGGCGGATCCGACCACACGCATCTGATCAACTTCGATGTCACCATCGTCCGCCCGCTTGCGAGCACCGGACGGCTGGCGTTTGAAGACCTCGGCGAGCGCGCCGGTTCCTGCACGCTGACGTGCCACAGCTATGATCATGACAACACCGTATACGGAGAGTGAGATCCAACGCGCTGGTCCTTGCGACTCAGACAAGTCTTAGAGGCGGTAATCATGTGTCAATGGAAATCGGGTTCCTTACAAGTTGCCCGAGGTTGATCACCGGTTGGTGCCTACAGACTGATCGCCCGAGAGTCCGATGGACCTGTTGTGGCCATGGATTCGCTCGCCGGGGCGGGGGGGGAGGTGTCGGGCGACCCGCGCGGGTGTCCCGCGCCGTGACCCACCGGCGACCGTCGATTTGGTGCACGGGCTCAAGTGGTCTTGGCGCCGAACGCCGGGTATACTAGTTTATCGGGTGTCCTGGGAACCGGGGCACTGCCATCCGAGACGGCCCAACAAGCTTTGTGCTTGTCGTGAAGCTGGGGGCAGCGCGGCCGTGAAGAATCCCTTGCGTTGAGGAGCAGCGAAATGAAAAGGCGAGCGTGCATCGCGGTGCTTTGTGGGGTGCTTGGCTACAGCGCTTCGGTATCCGCCCAACAGGGGCCATGGGGCCAGGGCGAGATGGGAATGCCCGGGGCGAGCCTGACCGAGTCGCTGTCGGAAGACGCGACGGAGGTCATGCTGATGAAACGCGTCGAATCCGTCGAATGGGTCGATGTCACGTTCGAGGAGGTCCTGGACTGGCTGCGCGACCAGGGGGAGGAGCGCGTCAACATTGTCCCTCGCTGGAACCATCTGGGTGTCGAGGGAATCAGCCGTGACTCCCTGATGACGCTGCAGCTCAACAACACCACGGTCGCTGACGTTCTTAACGAAGCTCTCGACCAGCTTTCCGATACCGGTGAGCTGCGGTACCGGGGAATACGCAACAAACTAACCCTATCCACGAGAGCCGACTTCGAGCGCAAACTGCACACCCGAGTATATGACTGCACGGACATTCTGTTTCAGGTGCCCAACTTCGGACAGGACGCGCCGCTGATCGACCTTCAGCAGGCAGGACAAGCCGGCGGCGGTGGCGGTGGTGGCGGCGGACGGTCCGTGTTCCAAGGTGCCGGCGGTCAGACTCAGCAGGTCAGCAGCGAGCAGTTCGAACAGGAACTCGAGGAGCGCCTGACTGCTCTTAGGGAGCTGATCGAACAGTCGATCGCTCCTGAGTCATGGGATCTGTCCGGTGCCGGCCAACGGGGTGGGCAGCCCCAGGGTGCGGGCGGAGGTCGCGGGAGAATCCGTATCTTCCGTCGCTCACTGGTGATCACCAACACAATCGAGATTCACGAAAAAATTGCCGGGCGGTTCGAACTCGGCGGATAGGGCCGCAGGGTCTGGCGGGGTCGCCGAGCGGGCGGCTCGATAACGTGCTATGTCTCAGGATCGACCGGGTTGGAGCGCGGCGCGCAGGGCGCCTACTCCGACTCCGTCGATCCTGATTGTTTTCAGCGGGCTAAGATGCCCGGCTACTACGGTCACGTTACGACGGGGCACTCCGAGTAGTTCGGCAAGGAATGCGACGGCCGCTGAATTCGCACGCCCTTTTTCCGCCGGGGCGGCGACGGAGAACCGCGCCCGACCGTTCCACTCGCCCAGGTACCGGGTTCGGCGAGCACCGGGGACGACTTTGACGGGCAACAGCAGCGCTTTGTCCTCGACGGTGACGTCCAGCATGTCGATATTCTACAGCGCGCGGCGCAGACTACACGACCGCATCCAGCCGGACCCGGTCTAATGCCAAGTCACCCGGCTGGCAGTCTCGGAGTGATGGTGCCCTGACAAACTGAACCTGTCTTCGGTGGAGCGACCATGCTTGCACAATACGAGATTGGGGTCATCGGGGCGGGGAACGCAGCCGAAGGCATCGTCCACGGCATCCTGCGCAACACGATTCTCTTTGCGGATCGTGTAATCGCGTCCGACCCGGTCGAGGAGCGGCGGGCGCTTTTCGCAAGCCGCTTCAACATCGCGGTGACGTCCGACAATCGCGAACTCGTCCGCAACAGCGACATCATCATTCTGGCGGTCAAGCCCCAGCAATTCGTGGAAGTGTGTCAGGAATTCTCCGACCTGATCCGGGCTAATCACCTGATCGTGTCGATCATGGCCGGTGTGTCGACGGACGCGATCGACCGCCTCTTCTCAAAGTGCGACGTCCGCGTGATCCGGGCCATGCCGAATCTTCCGATCCACGTGGGCTCCGGAATGACCGGCCTGTGCAGGGGACGGCACGCCAAGGCTGTCGACCTGCTCCGCGCCCAGCGGATCTTCGACGCGGGTGGACGGACGCTTGTTATCGAAGAGGAGTCACAGATGGACGCGGTCACGGCTGTCTCGGGAACAGGGCCCGCGTACTTCTACTACTTTGTCGAGGCCCTCACCGCAGCCGCCGAACGCGTCGGTCTGTCGAGAAGACAGGCTGAGGTGCTGTCCAAGCAAGTGTGTCTCGGCGCCGCGCGAATGATGATCGAAACAGGTGAACCACCCGCGGAGTTGCGCTCGAAGGTCACCTCCGCCGGAGGGACGACCGAGGCTGCAATCGAGGCGATGACTCAAACCGGCGTCTTCGAACACGTCTGCGAAGCCGTCGTCGCGGCCTGCAAACGAAGCCACGAACTGGGGAAGTAGGCGGCTGCCTCGCGATGAAGTTGGAGGAGTTTGCCCCGCTCTCCGTCCGCCCATCTCAGGATCTAGCTACGGCCCTTCCAGGGCAACGAAGAAGATGAAGTAGTCCTCCAAGTCGATATCGCCGTCGCCGTCATGATCTTGAGGATCGCAGGAGGACGCCCCATCCCCCGTCCCGCTGAAACACACCTGAAGCTCGGCGAAGTCGAGTAGATCCGTCGGCGCGGGGACGGGTGTGGCGTCGAACCACAGCGTGGCAGCCGAGACCCAGGCCTGCTGGTCGCAGCACGGTGTGAACAGAGTCAACTCCACGACCCCTTCGCCATCCAATACCGTATCCGTCGGGATCAACGGTACTTGCACACCGCAGCCTGAGCACGAGCTGAATCCGCCAGGCCCACACGAAGCATCGAGGCAACCAAAGCAGTCGACGATGCCTCCGTAAGAGAAATCCAGGCACAGCCATGCTGCCCGCACAACCGCGAACTTGCGGTCGAAGACAAAGTCGCTCCTCGCGGTGTTGTGCCCATCGTAGCCGCCGTAGACACCCACAAGGCCCGGCGTCACGGACGAGAACAAGTGGGCCAGGGACGATTCACACTCGCCCAGCACGATTGCTTCGCTGCAGCCGACAGTCGTTCGAGCAGGGATGTCACTAAAGTCGTGACTCTCGTTGCTTCTCTGGGCAGCCGAGAGAACGTCCTGGGCGCTGGCGGACGCTGTGGTGAGAAGTAACGGAACGGTTAGCGGTAAGCCAATAAGGTTCTTCAAGCCGGACACGAGTAGACCCCCTAACGCGTTTCGCACGAGCCGCCACCCGATGAGGAGCGCTCTCCCCCGCGCTCCACGTGTGATCATAGCCCGCGACTCTTGGCGAGTCTACAGAGGAGCCGGAGTCAGATCACGACAGATGCAAGGCACCAGTCGTCTGCAGTGCATCACGAGGAAGGAGGATGTTGGCCTAGGCGGCTTTGCCGCTGTGCGCTGCGCCGGTACGCGATGAGCCATGCGACTGGAGACGGTGGTTGGCGCTACTCCGGCGCCAGGGCGCGAACCGTGCTCGACGGATCGAGTTCGACCGCCCGGCGGGCGTAGTTGGCGGCCTGGGTCTTGTCACCGAGCTTGTTGGCGGCGAGGGCGGCGGCTTCGAAGTGCTTTGCATTCGCCGGTTCGATCAGCGTTAGCATTCGGTACTCGCGCAGCGCAGCGGTTGTGTCATCGACCTGCATGCACAAGTCACCCAGAGCCTCGTGTAGACCGACGTTGAACGGATCGATGAAGAGGGCCTGGCGATACCAGTACTGTGCTTCGCGCAGGTTGCCGCGGCGGCGGATAATGGTGGCCAGGTGTCCGGGGACCTCCGGATCGTTCTGTTCGATCCGAGCGAGTTCGAGGAGTTGCGGCAGGGCTGCGTCATCCTCGCCCCGGTCAAGATGAATCCCGGCCAGCCCCCGCCAACTGAACGGGTCCCTCGGGCAGAGCCGCTGAAGTCGCTTCAAGGGTCCGATCGCGTCGTCCCACTCCTCGCGATTCATCGCGATCGCAGCGATCACCTTGGGAGCGATCCATCCATCCGGGTCGACCGACATAAGACGTCGGGCGGCGGGAAGTGTTTCGTCCTCGAACACGCGGCGGATCTGCT